>NZ_AP021846.1:0-32500 GCF_009176705.1 Pseudoalteromonas sp. A25
GTGTATCTGTCGGTTTGGCAAAGTTGTTTATATGTATTGCAAGATGAATTACCATCTCAGCAATTTAGTATGTGGGTAAGACCGCTACAGGCAGAAAGTACCGAAGATACCTTGACGATTTATGCACCTAATCGCTTTGTGCTAGATTGGGTTCGAGAGAAATACCTAAATCGTATTAACGAACTATTGATTGAAATTTGTGGTAACGAAGCGCCAGAACTGCGTTTTGATGTTGGTAGTAAACCCATTCTCGATCAGGCTGTTACGCAAGAAAGGTCGTCACAGCAGTCAACTAATATGCAAAGCGGTAATCAAGCACCCGCAGCGCCTAAATTACCTGCTGGTAATGAAAAGGTGGAGCCTGCACCTAAATCAGCGTATAAACCGAACATAAAAGAGAACTATACGTTCGATAACTTTGTGGAAGGTAAATCTAACCAGCTTGCTAAAGCTGCGGCAACTCAAGTGGCCGATAACCCTGGCTCTGCATTTAATCCGGTTTTTATCTATGGTGGTACAGGTTTAGGTAAAACGCACCTTTTGCACGCGGTAGGTAATGGTATTTTAGACAAAAAGCCAGATGCAAAAATTGTTTATATGCATTCTGAGCGATTTGTTCAAGACATGGTAAAAGCTTTGCAGAATAACGCAATTGAAGAGTTCAAGCGTTATTATCGCAGCGTTGATGCATTGATGATCGATGATATTCAGTTTTTTGCTAATAAAGAGCGCTCGCAAGAAGAATTTTTCCATACCTTTAACGCACTGTTAGAGGGTAATCAACAAATTATATTAACCTCAGATCGTTACCCCAAAGAGATTGAAGGGGTTGAAGATAGACTTAAATCTCGTTTTGGCTGGGGTCTAACGATTGCGATTGAGCCACCTGAGCTTGAAACGCGTGTTGCTATATTAATGAAGAAGGCACAACAAAGTAATATCAACTTGCCGCATGAAGTGGCGTTTTTTATTGCTAAAAAGCTACGCTCGAATGTTCGCGAACTTGAAGGTGCTTTGAACCGTGTAATAGCAAATGCAAATTTTACCGGTCGTCCAATTTCCATCGACTTTGTAAAAGAAGCACTTCGTGATTTGTTGGCACTGCAAGATAAGTTGGTTACCATCGATAATATTCAGCGTACAGTTGCAGAGTATTACCGTATTCGCGTATCAGATTTATTATCTAAGCGCCGTAGCCGCTCTGTAGCTCGACCACGTCAAGTAGCCATGGCGTTATCAAAAGAATTAACAAACCATAGTTTGCCTGAAATTGGCGATGCGTTTGGTGGCAGAGACCATACAACGGTCTTACATGCATGTCGTAAAGTGAAGGCACTTCGTGATGAATCTCATGAAGTAAAAGAAGATTATCAAAACCTGATCAGAACATTGTCATCTTAAGGGCTGTTTAAGTTATGCAAATTACCATTTCAAGAGAGCAATTTTTAAAGCCGCTCATGCAGGTGTCTGGCGCCATTGAGCGCAAGCACACATTGCCCATTTTATCTAACGTTCTGTTAGAGATAAAAGACGGAACCTTGGCAATGACAGGCACTGACTTAGAAATTGAGTTAGTTGCCTCAATCAGTCTAGAACAGCCAAGTGCGGATGCGAAAGTCACGTTGCCAGCTAAAAAGCTGCTTGATATCTGCAAAAGTTTGCCAGATGGTAGTGAGCTCAAACTTGAAAGCCAAGAGCATCAATTGTTGATCACCAGTGGGAAAAGTCGTTTTTCTTTAACGACACTTGCAGCAGAAGATTTTCCTAATCTTGAGCAATGGGACGGGGAAGTTGAATTTCAATGTTCTCGCTTAGAATTGCGCAAGTTGCTTGAGAGCACGCACTTTTCTATGGCTAACCAAGATGTGCGCTATTACCTAAATGGGATGTCGTTTGAAGTAGACAATAACGAAATTAAAACTGTTGCAACAGATGGTCATCGTTTAGCGATAGCACAAAAAACACTAAATGCGTCAGTTAATACGCAGCGCCAGTTAATTATTCCAAGAAAGGGCGTGCAAGAAATTATGCGTTTGTTGCCAGCTGATGATGAAAGTATCACTATTCAGTTTGGTGCGAATCATGTTCGTTTAATTGATGCGGAGTTTACATTCACCAGTAAACTTGTTGATGGTCGTTTTCCTGACTATCGTCGAGTGTTGCCCAGAGGTGGAGACAAACTAGTGCATGCAAACCGCGAATGGCTCAGAAGTGCGTTCCAAAGAGTTTCTATTTTATCAAATGAAAAGTTCCGTGGGGTTCGCTTAAATTTATCTAGCGGCTTTTTGAAAATAAGCGCCAACAACCCAGAGCAAGAGCAAGCTGAAGAAGTGGTGGAAGTGGGCTATCAAGGCGATGACTTGGAAATTGGCTTTAACGTATCTTATGTGTTGGATGTCCTCAATACGTTAAAAACAGAAGATGTACAATTTACTTTGCTCGATTCTAACAGCAGTGCCCTGATTGAAGGGGTTGGTGATGAAGAAGCAACTTATGTTGTGATGCCAATGCGTTTGTAATATGAGCTTAACGCATTTAAGCCTCGGTGATTTTCGTAACATCGAGGCGTTGGCTTTTGAGCCAAGTCCTGATATCAATATTATTCACGGGGCAAATGGCAGCGGTAAAACGTCATTACTTGAAGCCATTTATTTTCTCTCTCACGGAAAGTCTTTTCGTACCAATAAGCCTAAGATCCTCATTCGACATGAGCAAGCTCGATGCGTTGTTCATGCGAAAAAACAAATACATAACTTGTCTATACCAGTAGGTATTAGTAAAGACCAAGCAGGCGAAACTAAGCTAAAAATTCAAGGTCAGTCTAGCCGAAGAATGTCGGAACTAGCACAGCTGATTCCTGTTCAAGTTATTACGCCAGAGAGTTACGAGCTATTTTTTGGCGGGCCTAAAGAACGTCGAAAATTTTTAGATTTGGGTGTGTTCCACGTGGAACATGCTTTTTTTTCAGCATGGCGAGACTTTAATAAGATTCTTAAACAACGCAACGCATTGCTTAAGTCAAAACCATCAAACTATACTGAGCAGGTGCAATATTGGGACAAGGAATTCGTCAACCTAGCCGAACAAATAAATAATCACAGAAAAGCGTATATAAGTAGGTTTGAAGCGCTATTTTTTGATAAAATAGCAGATCAAATACCCATATTTTCTGGGTTAGAATTACGTTATGATGCAGGATGGAAAAATTGTCTTGCGACACAACTAAAAGAACAATTTGAGCGTGATGTTAAGCTTGGCTATACAAGTAAAGGGCCACATAAGGCAGACTTTAGTTTTTTCAGCCAAGGTCACGGCGTAGAAAATATTTTGTCTCGAGGTCAACTCAAGCTACTTTTGTATGCACTAAAAGTATCACAGAATAGTTTGATTGAGTCAGAGACTGATAAGCAGTCTATTCTGCTTATTGATGACTTACCTTCAGAGTTAGGTGAAGAAACGATGCAGAGTGTTTCTGCTTTATTGGCAAAGTGTCAGTCTCAGCTGTTCATTACTGCCATCACCGCTGAAAGTATTTCTGCTGTTGTGGAACCAATGCAAAGAGCATGTAGTATGTTCCACGTGAAACATGGCAGCTTAATAACAAAATAATTGGAAGAAACCATGTCTGAAAATTACGATTCGTCCAGTATTAAAGTACTGAAAGGATTGGATGCAGTAAGAAAGCGTCCAGGAATGTATATAGGGGATACTGATGATGGGACAGGTCTACATCATATGGTGTTCGAGGTTGTAGATAACTCGATCGATGAGGCGTTAGCGGGCCACTGTGATGATATTTTTGTCACCATCCATACCGACGGTTCTGTTTCTGTTCGCGATAATGGTCGAGGCATTCCCACTTCAATTCATGAAGAAGAAGGGGTATCTGCAGCGGAAGTTATCATGACCGTTTTACACGCGGGTGGTAAGTTTGACGACAACTCTTATAAAGTATCTGGTGGTCTACACGGCGTAGGTGTATCAGTTGTAAATGCACTTTCTGAAAAACTACAATTAACAATTCGCCGCGAAGGCAAGGTGCATCAGCAAAAATACACCATGGGCGTGCCTGATGCGCCATTGGCAGAAATTGGTGAGTCTGATACAACAGGTACTGAACTTCGCTTCTGGCCAAGCGGTGAAACTTTCTCTGATATTAACTTCCACTACGACATTCTTGCTAAGCGTTTGCGTGAGCTTTCATTTTTGAACTCTGGTGTTAGCATTATTTTAAACGATGAGCGCGAAGATAATAAACAGGATCACTTTAAATATGAAGGTGGTATTCAAGCATTTGTCGAATACTTAAACCGTAAAAAAACACCGGTTCATCAAAGTGTTTTTCATTTTACGTCTGAGCGTGAAGACGGCATTAGTGTTGAAGTATCAATGCAGTGGAATGACGGTTTCCAGGAAAATATTTATTGTTTTACCAATAATATTCCACAACGCGATGGTGGTACTCACTTAGCGGGCTTCCGTGCTGCGTTAACGCGTACGCTCAATACCTATATGGAAAAAGAAGGCTTTAATAAAAAAGCAAAAACCACGAGCAATGCGACTGGTGATGATGCGCGTGAGGGGTTAACAGCAGTAGTCAGTGTTAAGGTTCCTGATCCAAAATTCTCATCTCAAACCAAAGATAAGTTAGTATCGAGCGAAGTTAAGTCTGCTGTAGAGCAAGCAATGGCAGAAAAGCTAACCGAGTTTTTACTTGAGCATCCGGCTGATGCAAAAACCGTTGTTGGTAAAATTATCGATGCGGCTCGTGCTCGTGAAGCTGCGAGAAAAGCGCGAGAAATGACTCGTCGTAAAGGTGCTATGGATTTAGCGGGCTTACCCGGTAAACTTGCTGATTGCCAAGAACGTGACCCAGCACTTTCTGAACTATACATAGTGGAGGGTGACTCTGCGGGTGGTTCTGCAAAGCAAGGTCGTAACCGTAAAAACCAAGCGATTTTGCCTCTAAAGGGTAAAATTCTAAACGTTGAAAAAGCACGTTTTGATAAGATGCTGTCTTCACAAGAAGTTGCGACCCTGATCACGGCGTTAGGCTGTGGTATTGGTCGTGATGAGTATGACCCTGAAAAGTTGCGCTATCACCGAATTATCATCATGACCGATGCCGACGTGGATGGTTCTCACATTCGTACGCTATTATTGACGTTCTTCTATCGTCAAATGCCAGAAATTATTGAGCGTGGTTACGTATATATCGCACAGCCACCGCTTTACAAAGTGAAGAAAGGCAAACAAGAACAGTACATCAAAGATGATGCTGCGTTAACCGTGTATTTAACTTCTTTGGCTTTAAACGGCGCTGCACTTTATCCGAGTGAAGGCGCTGCTGCTATTGAAGGAGAAGCCCTTGCTGAAATCGTTAATGACTACCAAAACACGGTTAAAATCATAGAAAGGCTCAATCGCAAGTACCCAGCTTCAGTGACCAATCGCTTGATATATCAAGCTGAACTAACAGAGTCAGACTTGTCTGATCAGGCGAAAGTTAAAGCTTGGACTGAGTCATTAGTTGCAGACTTAGTTGACTGTGATGAAGATGCGACAATTTTTAGCTCTGAAGTTAGCTTTGATGATGAGCGTAATATGTATTACCCAGTGGTGAAAATTCGCCAGCACGGGGTTGATAAAGCCTATACACTTGATTACAACTTTATCACTTCAAAAGACTATGTACGTATCGCTCAAACAGGTAAAAATATAAGCAAGATACTGGGCAAAGATGGCTATATGCAGCGTGGTGAAAAAACCTACCCAGTTGATAACTTTGTAGATGCACTAGAGTGGTTGATTGGCGAGTCAAAACGCGGCTTGTATACACAACGTTATAAAGGATTGGGAGAGATGAACCCAAGCCAGCTTTGGGAAACCACCATGGACCCAAGCGCTCGTCGTATGCTACGTGTAACCATTGAAGATGCTATCGCCGCAGACCAACTATTTGCTACGCTAATGGGTGACCAAGTAGAGCCTCGTCGAGAGTTTATTGAAACTAACGCATTACGCGTAGTAAACCTAGACGTTTAATACCAAAAATGTAGGAAAAAGCAGCCATTTGGCTGCTTTTTTGCATTTTAACGCTTAAAACGTGACACCGCTCGCGGTATACTGAGCATAATTTTCAATCATTATTCCTTGCTGGCGTGTACGTTCCTACCGCTTGTTTCAAGGGCAATAAAGATCCTAATTATAAATAAGCCAACTATGCAAAAATATGACGTTAAAACCTTTCAAGGGTTGATCCTGGCTTTACAGGACTACTGGGCCCAACAGGGGTGTGTGATAGCACAACCTTTAGATATGGAAGTGGGTGCAGGTACCTTTCATCCGCTAACTTTCTTAAAATCAATTGGCCCTGAGCCAATGTCGAGTGCGTATGTGCAGCCATGCCGCCGTCCAACCGATGGCCGTTATGGTGAGAACCCAAACCGCCTACAGCATTACTACCAGTTTCAAGTAGTGCTAAAGCCATCCCCTGATAACATTCAGGAGCTTTACTTGGGCTCGCTTGCAGCGATGGGTATTGATACCTTAACTCACGAAGTGCGCTTTGTAGAGGATAACTGGGAATCTCCAACGCTCGGTGCGTGGGGTCTTGGATGGGAAGTGTGGTTGAACGGCATGGAAGTCACTCAGTTTACCTACTTCCAGCAGGTAGGGGGCTTGGAGTGCGCGCCTGTCACAGGTGAAATCACCTATGGATTAGAGCGCCTTGCCATGTATATACAAGGTGTTGATAGCATCTATGACCTCGTTTGGACCGACGGTCCTATGGGCAAAGTGACCTATGGTGACGTATTCCATCAAAACGAAGTAGAGCAGTCGACCTATAACTTTGAACACGCTGATGTAGATGCATTATTTGCTCAATTTGATCAATGTGAAAAAGAAAGTGAAAAGCTGATTGCTGCAGGTTTACCACTACCTGCATATGAGCAGGTGATGAAAGCGTCTCACGCTTTTAATTTACTTGATGCGCGTCACGCTATCTCAGTAACCGAACGTCAGCGTTATATTTTGCGTGTACGTGCGCTGTCTAAAGCGTGCGCACAAGCATATTATGATGCGCGTGAAGCGCTTGGTTTCCCGCTTTGTAAGGATTAAGCATGTTGACTGACAATCTATTAGTAGAAATTGGTACCGAAGAGTTACCACCAAAAGCCTTACGTAAGCTTGCAGAGGCATTTCGCGATAACATGGCTGGCGAATTAGCAGCACTTGAGCTTGGTTATCAAGCCATTGATTGGTACGCGTCGCCTCGTCGTTTAGGTTTAAAAGTAACGGCACTTGAAACACAGCAACAAGATAAGATAGTCGAAAAACGCGGCCCTGCAACGAAAGCTGCTTTTGATGCCGACGGTAACCCAACTAAAGCCGCACAGGGTTGGGCCAGAGGCTGTGGTATCGATGTAAGCGAAGCCCAGACCTTAGAAACAGATAAAGGTGCATGGCTAATGCACCGCGCAACGGTAAAAGGTCAGCAAACAGTTGAGCTGCTCGCTGACGCGATAACCAAAGCTCTAGCTAAATTGCCGATCCCTAAGCCAATGCGATGGGGCGCCTATAAGACCCAGTTTATTCGTCCTGTACATACAGTTGCAGTGTTACTGGGCAGCACCCAAGTACAAGGTGAAGTCCTTGGTAAGCAGATCAGCAATGAGCTACAAGGTCACCGTTTCCATCACCCTGAGCGTGTTACCGTCAAGCACGCAGATGAGGTGTTTGATGTACTGAAAGCTGCTTATGTAATTGCTGATTACCAAGCGCGAAAAGAGATGATACGAGCGCAAATTGAAGCTGCCGCAAACGCAGTTAACGCTCAAGTAGCTATGGATGAGGATCTACTTGAAGAAGTGACATCATTAGTAGAGTGGCCTGTAACACTCACTGCCTCATTTGAAGAATCATTTTTAGATGTGCCTGCTGAAGCTTTGATCTACACCATGAAGGATGACCAAAAGTACTTCCCACTGCTAGATAGCAACGGCCAGTTGATTAATAAATTCTTATTTGTTTCTAATATTGAAAGCAAAGATCCAAGCGTTGTTATCTCTGGTAATGAGAAAGTTGTTCGCCCACGATTAGCTGATGCGCAATTTTTCTTTGAAACAGATAAGAAGAAAACTCTAGAAAGCCGTTTAGCCTCTCTTGATAGCGTATTGTTCCAAAAGCAATTGGGTACGCTCAAAGATAAGTCTGAGCGCATTTCGGCATTGGCAGGTTATATTGCTGCGCAAGTGGGTGCAGATAAGGTGCTTGCTGAGCGAGCTGGCTTACTGAGTAAAACAGATCTAATGACCGAAATGGTTATGGAGTTCACCGATGTGCAAGGTGTTATGGGAATGCACTATGCGCGTATTGATGGTGAAGCTGAAGAAGTGGCATTGGCACAAAATGAGCAATATATGCCGCGTTTTGCAGGGGACGATTTACCTTCAAACCCAATTAGCTATGCGGTAGCACTTGCTGATAAGTTTGACACCCTAGTCGGTATTTTTGGTATTGGCCAAGCACCGAAAGGTGACAAAGACCCATTTGCTTTACGTCGTGCTGCAATTGGTGCACTACGTATTATGGTTGAAAAAGAGCTGGCGCTTGACATCAACGATGTGGTTGCAAAATCTCGAGAGCTGTTTGGCGATAAGCTAAGCAACGATAACGTTGCTGAAGATGTCTTAGAGTTTATGCTGGGTCGTTTCCGCGCTTGGTATCAAGATGAAGGTATCAGCGTAGATGTTATTCAGGCGGTGCTAGTGCGTCGTCCTACAGCCCCTGTTGATTTTGACCGTCGTGTAAAAGCAGTGAGTCACTTCCGTTCATTACCACAAGCAGAAGCACTGGCGGCCGCAAATAAGCGAGTGAACAATATTCTTGCTAAGAACAATGTTACCTCTGATGCACAAGTTAACAGTGCATTGTTAGGTGAGGATGCTGAGAAAGTACTGGCTGAGCAAGTAGCGGCGCTGACGACTGAATTGGCACCTATCTATGAGCAAGGCGACTATCAACAAGCGTTAACACGGTTAGCGAGCTTGCGCGAAGCGGTAGACACTTTCTTTGATAACGTGATGGTGATGGCTGATGATGAAGCGGTGAAGCAAAACCGTTTGGCGCTTCTGAGCCAACTTAGCCGCTTGTTTTTAAATACAGCGGATATTTCTGTATTACAAAACTAAACTGAATCATGCAATAGAAAAAGCCAGCACTGTCGTGTTGGCTTTTTTTCTTGGTATGTCTGATACCAAGAGTAAGCAAGTATTCACTTAAGTACGCTTAACCTGCGGTCATCTTTATTGGAGTAGTAAAATGAAAAAGCTCACTTTGGTTGTACTCTCGCTGTTATTAGCTGCGTGTTCAAGCCAAATTAACTCACCGGATAGTCATGTTAGTAGCCAGTCAGTGGTAGATGTATTTGACCGTACTATGTATTTGCGAGGCGACTTCACGCTTTGGGACGCTGAGCCGCATTATATTCTTAAACCAAGAACTGCGGGTGTTTATTCCGTAAAAGCAAAATTTATGAGTCCGGGTAAGGTCTATGAATTTAAAATTGCGGATGAACAGTGGAGCAAAGGATATAACTGTGGCTATAAAGTACAAGGTAATTTAAAACTGGGCCAGCCACAACTGGCTGACTGTAACACTATATATAACTATTTTAGTTTTGTACCAAACAAAAAAGGTTGGTATATCATTACGTTTGACTACAGCGATAGTCAGTCACCAACAGTGACAGTAAACAAGGCATAGTGATAGCCTGTTTCGTTTATCGGCCTTTTTTTAGCACGTAGCGAAAAGGGGCCTGCTCAACTTCTTTGGCCAACAGTGTGTGGTCCATAAATTCGCAAAAGCTTGGAATGTCTCGCGTAGTTGAGGGGTCATCAGCGATAATTAATAGTGTTTCGCCGTCGTTCATTTTGCGTACCATGCCTCTGATCATCATTACAGGCTCAGGACAGCGTAGTCCCATGGCATCAAGCGTATGATCTGCTTTAGAAAATGGCATGATAATCCTCTTTTTACGTCTAGAATGCTAAAGTTAGCCCGCTATTTTACCCATAGCTGTAAAACAAATAAACCGATGCTGACAAAAAGACAAGAAAAAAGGTAAAGCAACTAACATCGCTTTACCTTTGTCACCAAGTTGAATTGGGGTTAGCCAAGTAGACAACTTACCTGGCTAGGGGATTGATTAATCGAGATCAACACGCTCAAATACCGTTGCAATACCTTGGCCTAAACCAATACACATAGTTGCTAAGCCGTATTTGGCATTCTTTTCTTCCATTAAGTTGATGAGCGTTGTACTGATACGTGAACCAGAACAACCTAACGGGTGACCCAGCGCGATTGCGCCGCCGTTTAAGTTCACTTTCTCATCGGCAACTTCGAGTAGCCCTAAGTCTTTAAGTACTGGTAAAGATTGTGCTGCAAACGCTTCGTTTAGCTCAGCAACATCGATATCATCAATACTGATACCCGCTTGTTGCAGTGCTTTTTTGCTTGCAGGAACCGGTCCGTAACCCATGATTGATGGATCGCAACCAGCAACAGCCATTGACTTGATACGTGCACGGATCGGTAAGCCAAGCTCTTTGGCTTTGCTTTCACTCATCACAAGCATTGCAGATGCGCCATCTGATAGTGCCGAAGAGGTACCGGCAGTAACGGTACCCGATGCCGGATTAAATACAGGGCGTAGTTGACTTAAGCCTTCAACCGTTGTTTCTGGGCGGATCACTTCGTCATGCTCAACTAAGACAGGTACGCCGTTTTCGTCGTGACCTTCCATTGGCAAAATCTCTTTGGCAAAACGACCTTCAACGGTTGCAGCATGTGCGCGTTGATGTGAGCGATAAGCAAATTCGTCTTGTTGCTCACGGCTTATGCCGTGCAGCGTTGCTAGGTATTCTGCTGTTAGGCCCATCACGCCTGCTGCTTGCGCAATTGAGGTTGATAACCCAGGGTGAAAATCAACACCGTGCGTCATAGGTACGTGACCCATATGCTCAACACCACCGATAAGATAAGTATCACCTGCACCTGTCATGATAGCGCGTGCAGCGTCATGTAGCGCTTGCATCGATGAGCCACATAAACGGTTTACGGTAACCGCAGGCACCGAGTGCGGGATACCAGCAAGCAGTGCAGCGTTACGTGCTACGTTAAAGCCTTGCTCAAGGGTTTGTTGCACACAACCCCAATAAATATCATCAATTGATGCTGGGTCTACACTTGGGTTGCGATCTAATAAGCCTTTCATTAGATGTGCGCTTAGGTCTTCAGCACGGCGATTTTTGAATACACCGTTTTTAGAGCGGCCCATTGGGGTACGAAGACAATCTACGATAACCGCTTGTTGCATTGCTGACATGTTACTGGCCCTCCACTGAATAGAACACTTTACCTTCGTTTGCCCATGCACGGGTTTGCTCAGATACCTGATAAATTGCGCCTAGGTGAGCATATTTATCTGCCATCGCAACAAAGTTTGCTAGGCCAATTTGATCTAGATAGCGGAATGCGCCACCTCTAAATGGTGGGAAGCCAATACCGTAAATCAGTGCCATATCCGCTTCTTGTGCAGAAGCGACTATTCCTTCTTGTAAACAAAGTAGTACTTCGTTCAGCATTGGCACCATACAACGCTCAATGATGGTTTGCTTGTCAAACTCTTTGCTTGGCTCACAAATTGAGCTTAACAGCTCAACAGATGCAGCATCTTTTGACTTTTTCAAGCGGCCTTTACGATCTGGCGCATACTGATAAAAGCCCACTTTGTTTTTCTGACCAAAACGCTCGGCTTGTGCCAGCACTGCGACTGGGTCTTTTTCTTGACGAGCCATCCGCTCAGGGAAGCCATCAGCCATTACACCAGTACAGTGGTTCGCGGTGTCAATGCCCACAACGTCAAGTAGATATGCAGGACCCATCGGCCAACCAAATACATTCTCCATGACTTTATCGACTTTGCTAAAGTCGGCACCTTCAACTACTAACTGACTAAAGCCTGCAAAATAAGGGAACAATACGCGGTTTACGAAAAAGCCAGGACAGTCGTTAACAACAATAGGAGACTTGCCGAGCTTTAATGCATAATCAACCACGGCATTAATGGTAGCTTCTGATGTTTTTTCGCCACGAATAATTTCAACCAGTGGCATTTTTGGTACTGGGTTAAAAAAGTGCATACCGCAGAAGTGTTCTGGGTGCTTTAACGCAGACGCTAATTCATCAATACGAATCGTTGATGTGTTTGAGGTTAAAATCGTGCCTTCAGGTAATTGTGCCTCCAAACCAGCCAATACAGTTTGTTTTACTTTAGGATGTTCTACAACCGCTTCAACGACGATATCCGCATGGTCTAGGTCACGATCTTCAAGAGTCGGCTTGATCTTACCAAGCGTTGCCACCATTTTATCCATGGCCATATGACCACGCTGAACTTTTTTGCCCAAAATAGTTGCTGCTTCATTCATACCTAAATCAAGTGCGTCTTGATTAATGTCTTTCATGACGATGGGCGTGCCTTTATAGGCAGATTGATATGCAATGCCGCCGCCCATGATACCTGCACCCAACACGGCTGCTTGTTTAATTTCAACGCTCGACGCTTTAGCTTGTTTTTTGGCCACGCCCTTAATGTATTGGTCAGCCAAAAAGATGCCTGTTTGCGCAGCGGCTTCTTTGGTTTTAGCGAGTTTTGCAAAATTCGCATTTTCAATTGCCATGGCTTCAGCACGTGTTGCATTTGCAGCAGCTTGAATGGTTTTTACTGCCATCACAGGGGCCGGGTAATGGCCTTTGGTTTTACCCATAACCATGCCTTCAGCCATCGCAAAGCTCATACCTTGCTCAACGCGGTTCATTTTTAGCGGCTCTAGTTTTACTTGACGTTTTGCTCGCCAATCTAATTTGCCTGCTACTGCTTGCTCAAGTACGCTGATTGCACCTTCTAGTAGTTTATCAGGTGCAACGACACCATCTACCGCACCTACTTTTAAGGCTTCTCCGGCACGATTTTCTTTACCTGTGGTGATCCAAGTCATCGCATTGTCAGCGCCGATTAAGCGAGGTAAGCGTACGGTACCACCGAAGCCCGGCATGATGCCTAGTTTTACTTCAGGTAGACCAATTTTGGCGCTGTTACTTGCAAGGCGATAATCAGTGGCAAGTAGCCATTCGCAGCCGCCACCCAGAGCTAAGCCGTGGATAGCGCTAGCGGTTGGAAAGGGTAAATCTTCGATGGCGTCAAAAACATCTGTGGCATCTTTGATCCAGCCTACAAGTTCTTCTTCTGGGCGCTGGAAAGTAGGTAAAAACTCAAAAATGTCGGCGCCAATAATAAAGTGGTCTTTATCACTGGTGAATACCATCGCGTCAATATCGTCGCGTTGGCTTAATTCTTTGAATGCAATGGCGCATTCTTTTAGGGTTTGCTGAGAAAGCTTGTTTACCGAGCCTGGCATACAAAACTTAAATTCAGCGATCTTGCCTTTGCAAAAATCAACAACAAAGGACTCGCTTTTATATAACATGCTTGTTCTCCCGTGTAGTTACACTGGTACGATGAGTTGCTATTTCACCCAGTTTGGCCGCTTTAAATGAAAAATGCAATGAAAAATTTACTCAGCGTTTACCCATATCTTAAAAAGTGTAAGCTTTGGTGATATGGTGGCTGTGTCTCTTTTTATGAACTTACAGCCTAGTCAGGATTTACTGGTTTTGCTGCATAAGTTGGGCTGTAGGGGAAAGGTTATTGACTTTCATCTTACACATTTTAAGACAACTAATTATTCGAAGGTCAATATGAAATCATGGATCTTACAAGTTGCTGCAACTGGCTTGGCTGCTATGAGCTGGTTTTCTTTTGCAAGCAGTGACCATGAGGCGTTTAAACAAGCAGAAAGAATCGCTTGGTCTGGTAACTATAGCGCGTTCACCCAAGCACTTAATCAATTAGACCATCCACTTAAACCGTATGTAGAAATGGCTTTTTATGAGCGTCATCCGAGGCTGAAGTATGAGCAGAAAATAGCCCATTTTTTAATGGTCTATGAGAGTACTCCGTTGGAGTGGCCGGTACGAGAAAGTTGGCTTAAATACCTCAAACGCAGAGGAAAAAAAGCCTTATTTATTGATTATTACCAACCCAGCAGCGATGTTGAATTACAATGCACCTACTTACAGTATCAGCTCGATTTGGGGGCACCTAAAAATGCCATTTTGGATCAAGTGTCTGATTTATGGGTAGTTGGTCAATCTCAACCTCGAGCTTGCAATAGTATATTTGAGCAATGGCAACAGGCTGGGTACTTAACCGACGAGCGTGTATGGGCTCGTATCACAAAAGCCGCGCAAGGCGGGCAGGTTTCTTTATTACGCTATCTGAAAACGCTTTTACCCAAAAATGAAGCATATTTAGCAGACTTATATACCACGGTTCGTCGTGATCCGAGTGCCTCGGCGGGGCTTTATCGCTATAAAACCCGCAGTGAAAAGGAAGCTCAAATTGCGGTATATGGTGTACGGCGTCTGATATGGCGTGACCCAAAGCTGGCGCTAAAAGCATGGGACAAGTTGCAAACCATGTTCAACTTTACTGAGCAGCAAACAGACAGTGTGGCGTATCGTTTTGCATTGGCTTTGGCGTCTAAAGGCCACCCTGAAGCTAAGTTTTGGTTAAATAAAGTTAAACCACAGAAGCAAGACGCTAAGTTGCGTCAATGGATGATGAGCAACATGCTCAAAGAGCAAGATTGGTCGGGTATTGCGGCTTTGTTTACAGGTATGAAGGATTTAAGCCATGGGCAAACCTATTGGCTGGCCTACAGTTATGCACAGCGTGGAGAGTTAGACAAAGCCAATCAATTGTGGCAACAAATCGCGGGTGAGCGAGATTACTATGGCTTTTTAGCCGCAGGGCGGTTAGGGCTAGATATCTCTTTAAATCAGAAGTCTTTAAATGTGCCGCCAAGTCTGGTGGCTAAAGTGTCTGAAGCGCCAGGATTCAAACGAGCGAAAGCGCTGTATGAATTAGAACGGTATACATCGGCACGCCGAGAGTGGAACTACTTAACCAATACCTCTAGTGTTGCAGAGAAACTGGCTGCCTCCATTTTAGCAGCAGAGCTGGATTGGTACGACAGCACTATCTATACCTTAGCGCAGATACAAGCATGGGATTATGTTGATTTGCGCTTTCCAATGGCTTTTGAAAAATATTTTAGTCGCTACAGTAAACGTAACCACGTTGATATGGCATGGAGTATTGCCATTGCACGAAGAGAGAGTTCATTTGCGCCAGATGCCCGCTCTCACGCGAATGCGTATGGTTTAATGCAGCTGTTACCCAGTACCGCTCGTTATATCTCTAAACAACGTGTTTCAAAAAGAAATTTACTACAACCCGCCACAAACATTCGTCTGGGTACTGATTATTTAGAGTATTTGAAAAAGAAAAATCATGGCAATGAGATGCTGGCTACTGCTTCTTACAACGCTGGGTATCATAGAATTAAACGCTGGTTACCTGATGAGGCAATGCCTGCTGAGTTATGGATAGAGCTTATTCCATATCGGGAAACGCGCGATTATGTGAAAAACGTGTTTGCTTATCGTCAGGTGTATCACACCCGCTTAGGCAGAGAGGGTAATATTGTGGCGCAACTACTTGATATGCAAATAGGGGGCTAAGTGTATTAGATAATGCACAGCTTGACGCTCTAATAAAAAGCAATCTAGCTACTTCGCTGGATTGTTTTTTTTTGCTTGTGTTAGACTCAAAATCATCACAAGCAACAATACGGTTTATCATGGAACAATTAGCACACTATTACGCTGAACACATTGCTACTTTGCAGCAGCGCACGAAAACCATTATCGAGCAAGAAGGGCTTGAAGGCCTTGTGATCCACTCGGGTCAAGCAAAGCGCCAATTCTTAGATGATATGTACTATCCATTTAAGGTTAACCCGCAATTTAAAGCATGGCTTCCTGTGATTGACAACCCACATTGTTGGATTGTGGTTAATGGCACTGATAAACCCAAGTTGATTTTTTATCGTCCAGTTGATTTTTGGCATAAAGTTCCTGATGAGCCAAATGATTTTTGGGCTGACTATTTTGATATCGACTTGTTAGTGCAGCCCGATCAGGTAGAAAAGTTTTTACCTTATGATAAAGCCAATTTTGCTTACATAGGTGAGTACTTAGAAGTAGCACAAGCGCTAGGCTTTACGAATGTAAACCCAGAGCCGGTAATGAATTATTTCCATTATCACCGTGCGTATAAAACGCAATATGAGCTGAGTTGTTTACGTGAAGCGAATCGTTTGGCGGTACTAGGACATAAGGCTGCGCGTGATATGTTTTATGCGGGTGGGTCTGAGTTTGCGATTCAGCAGGCGTACTTAAATGCCACCGAGCATATGGAAAACGATACGCCATATGGCAACATAGTGGCATTAAACGAAAACTGTGCCATTTTGCATTACACTCACTTTGAGCGAAAAGCACCTCAGCACCATCGTTCATTTTTGATTGATGCAGGAGCTAACTTTAATGGTTATGCATCTGACATTACGCGTACTTACGATTTTGCACAGCAAGGTGAATTTGCTGAATTGGTAAAGGTGATGAATGACCACCAGATTCAACTAGGTAAAGCGTTGAGTCCTGGTAAGCTTTATGGCGAGCTTCATATTGATTGTCACGCAAGAGTCGCACAAGTGCTGAGCGACTTTGATATTGTTAAGCTGCCTGCTCAAGATATTGTTGCAAAAGGGATCACCTCTACTTTCTTCCCACATGGACTTGGCCATCATTTAGGCCTACAGGTGCATGATATGGGGGGCTTCATGGCGGATGAATCAGGAACACATCAAGCGCCACCTGAAGGTCATCCATTCTTACGTTGCACCAGAAAGATAGAAGCTAAGCAGGTATTCACTATTGAACCGGGGCTTTACTTTATTGATTCTTTGCTAGGTGATTTGGCACAAACTGAGCATAAAAAGTACATTAACTGGGATAAAGTTGAGCAGTTTAAACCGTATGGTGGTATCCGCATTGAGGATAACATCATTGTGCACGAAGATAGGCTTGAGAATATGACTCGCGACTTAGACTTAGACTAAACTCTCGGTGTATGATTAAAGGGAGCATAAGGCTCCCTTTAAATTTGTAAGGCGTTACATCATTCATGTCTGAATACCATATCCCATCTGGCTCTTTGAGTTACCACGAAGAAATTAAAAAAAGCACCTTCATTGTTCACCTAGCCCACACCCCGAGTATTAACGATGCAAAGGCATTTATTAAACAGATAAATGAACAGTACCCTGACGCACGCCATAATTGTTGGGCGCATGTAGCGGGTCAGCCGGGTGGCAGCCATGTTTATGGGTTCTCAGATGATGGCGAACCAAATGGCACTGCAGGTAAGCCTATGCTCAATGTATTGATAGGCTCAGGGCTTGGTGAGGTAACAGCAGTGACCACGCGCTACTTTGGCGGGATAAAGCTTGGTACAGGAGGATTGGTAAGAGCATATGGCGGTACGCTAAACAATGCGTTGGCGCAATTGCAAACCAGCTTAAAGATACCATCGGTACAGTTAGTGGGGGATTCTGACTACGCTTTACAGGGGATTATAGAGCAATATCTTAATAGCCATTTTACGGTATTGAACATAGACAAGCTGTATGGCGCTCATATTCAGTGGCAAATTGACATTGACCACAGGCAAGCACAGCAAGCAAAGCAAGAAATTTTGGATTTAACGCATGGTGTGGTTGAGTTAAAAATCAAAGCATAAGACAATCAACACTCTAAAACTTTAAATGACAGATAAGCGAAACGCGGCATGCAATTTCGTACCATAATAAAAATACTAGGCCAATTAGTAGCGTTGTTTAGCATCACCATGGTGCCGCCTGCGTTGGTGTCTTTAATATATAAAGACGGTGGTGGTGTACCGTTTGTACTGGCCTTTGTGTTTAGCATTGTCATTGGCCTTATCGCATATTATCCAAACCGCAAAGAGAGAGGGGACCTAAAAGCCCGTGAAGGCTTCTTAATTGTGGTTTTATTTTGGTTGGTGCTGGGCTTTTTCGCATCAGTACCACTGATTTTTTTACAATCTCCAAATCTTTCGTTAGCAGACGCGGTATTTGAGGCATTCTCTGGGTTAACCACCACGGGAGCTACGGTATTGACGGGGATCGAATATTTACCTAAATCGGTGTTATTTTATCGGCAGCAATTACAATGGCTAGGCGGTATGGGGATCATTGTTTTAGCTGTTGCGGTACTGCCCATGCTTGGTGTTGGTGGGATGCAGTTGTATCGAGCTGAGACACCCGGACCAGTCAAAGATTCTAAGATGACTCCGCGTATTGCTGATACAGCAAAGCACTTATGGTATATCTATGTTTCACTCACCCTTGCATGTACTGCATCATATAAGTTAGCTGGAATGGGGTGGTTTGATGCTATTTGCCACGCTTTCTCAACCATCGCAATTGGTGGTTTTTCCACTTATGATGCATCAATGGGTCATTTTGATAGTCCTGTGATTAATATCATTTGTGTGGTGTTTTTGCTGATCGCAGGAATTAATTTCTCGTTGCACTATGCTGCGGTATCGAGCCGGAATGTCAGAACGTATTTACGTGACCCAGAATTTAAAGTCTTTTTATTAATTCAGTTGGCATTGGTGGTGATTTGTTTTGCTGTATTGTCATCAAACCAAGTGTACAGCAATGGAGATGAAACCCTGGACCAGGCAATGTTTCAGGCCGTTTCAATTAGTACGACCGCAGGATTTGCAACGGACAACTTCTCTGCATGGCCATTGTTTTTACCTATATTGTTAATATTCTCAAGTTTTATTGGTGGGTGTGCAGGTTCGACAGGTGGCGGTATGAAGGTTGTGAGAGTGTTTTTGCTATACCTTCAAGGGGTGAGAGAGTTGAATCGCTTGGTCCACCCGCGTGCTATTTACTCAATTAAGTTAGGACGAAAAGCACTACCGGACAAAGTGGTTGAAGCCGTGTGGGGTTTTTTTTCGGCATATGCTTTAGTCTTTGTGATAATCATGATAGCCCTGTTAGGCACAGGCCTTGATAATATTACAGCCTTCTCAGCCACGGCTGCGTGTTTAAATAACCTTGGTCCTGGTCTTGGACAAGTCGCTGCGCACTATGGTGATATTAGTGATGCCGCAAAATGGATTTTAACCCTGGCAATGGTATTCGGTCGGCTGGAAATATTTACGTTATTGGTGTTATTCACACCTACGTTTTGGCGTGGTTAAGCCGTAATAAATTTTTAAGTGGCTCGTTGGAACGATACAGCATTGCTGGCGGGCGCGTGTGTTTTTTTTAATCAGCACCGCTGATTTGGTCAACACTGTATTGGGTTGATCTTAAGGAGTTCGAGAGTCAGTATGTTAAAAAGTAAGTCTTCGACGGGATTTCAAAAAATCGAGCTTATTACCGTTGGTAATTTGGTTGACCTCGAAATTCTTATGCCAACTAGCTCGAAACGGGTAAAAACGGAGTTTATAGGTTATTTGGCAGGACAATATATTATTATTAATTATCCTGAACAAAAACAGTTGGGTAGAGCGGCTACATTTATTCAAGAGGGTGCGACGGTCATTGTCAGAGCGGTTGCAGATCACAGTGATGGGCAAATCATCGCATTTAAAACTGACATCAAAGCTGTGACTTACACGCCAACTAAATTGATTTTTCTGTACCCACCTAAAAAAATTCAGAGCCAAGGTTTAAGGAACCAAGTACGCATTCCAACTTTGCTCCCTGCGATGCTAATGACTAAGCGCTCTAACTGCGAAGGGGTCATAAAAGATATTTCTCGTACGGGGTTACTATTTAGCTTGTCAGGCGATTTGGTGGATTTACCTGTTCATGATAAATCTTGTCATATTGTGATTACGGGTAAAGATAAACAGCAAATTAGTTTGCAAGGCGAGGTGTGTAGTACAACACACCAAGAAGATATTACACTGCTTGGAATAAAGCTGATTGCTGATGAGGGAAAGGTAGATGAAATCCTTCAGCAGTGCTTGATAGACTTATCAGTACTACATAAAAGTGGGCGCTAAACAAATAGCGCGCTGACTTGAAATAGTTTTTCAACCACACTGATCTGGCGCTTATCAATTAAAAACATGATCACATGGTCGCCCGATAGTATGGTGGTATCATCATGTGCAATAAGCACTTCATCATTGCGAACAATTGCACCAATGGTGGTGCCTGCAGGGAGTTTGATTTCTGCGATTGTACGGCCAACTACTTTAGAGGTGTTTTCATCACCGTGTGCTACGGCCTCAATAGCCTCCGCGGCACCTTTACGTAATGAATAAACATTCACAATATCGCCACGGCGTACATGGGTTAAAAGTGCAGAGATAGTGGCTTGCTGAGGTGATATTGCGATATCTATCTCACCACCTTGAACCAGATCAACGTAAGCACCTCGCTGGATAAGCACCATGGTTTTTTGCGCGCCCATGCGTTTGGCGAGCATAGCAGCCATTATATTTGCTTCGTCATCATTGGTAACCGCAATAAAAACATCAACTTGTTCGATATGCTCCTCAGAGAGCAGCTCTTGATCTGATGCGTCCCCACAAAACACCACAGTGTTGTCAAGCATTTCAGATAGTTGAGTCGCTCGCTGTTGGTTTCGCTCTATCAGTTTTACACTGTGGTTGCGCTCTAAAGAGCGGGCTAAACCTGCTCCTATGTTACCGCCCCCCGCAATCATGATTTTCTTGTACGAGCGCTCTAGTTTCTGTAGCTCGTTCATGACTGCTCGAATGTGTTTAGTAGCTGCAATAAAGAAAATTTCATCATCAGCCTCTATCACAGTTGTACCTAGAGGTTTAATGGCTTTACCTTGGCGATAGATAGCGGCAACGCGAGTATCTACATTGGGAATGTGTTCTTTGAGTGCTGATAGCGCATAGCCTACTAACAAGCCACCATAATAGGCCTTGACCGCAACAAGTGACAGCATACCATCAGCAAATTGTAACACCTGTAACGCACCAGGGTAGTCAATTAAGCGTCGGATGTACTTGGTGACCAATTGTTCGGGGGCGATATAGTGATCTACCGGTAAGTCATCATTTTGGAATAGCTTTTCTTTATATTTTAAGTATTGCTCTGAGCGGATCCTAGCTATCTTTGTCGGCGTATTGAAAATACTGTACGCCACCTGACAGGCTATCATATTGACTTCATCAGAGCTGGTTACGGCAATAATCATATCAGCATCTTCAGCGCCTGCTTGGCGAAGCACATCAGGGTGCGCACTGTGGCCAGTTACACCTTGCAAGTCATACTTATCTTGAAGCTCACGCAACCTGTCGCCATCGATATCTACAACAGTGATTTCGTTTTGCTCACCAACCAAGTTTTCTGCGAGTGTTCCGCCAACCTGACCAGCGCCTAAGATGATGATTTTCATATTTTTAACTTATTGTTGTTTTGTTATCTTTGCGTAATAAAAGCCATCACTTATGCCTGGCAAAAGCTGTAAGCCAGGAGTGGATGGGGTGTCATTGTCGTGCAAAGGTTGGTGCATAGCATCATGGGTGCTTTGCAAAAAAGCAGCTACTTGTTCCTGGTTTTCAGTAGGAAGAACCGAGCAAGTGGCGTATAACAGTGTGCCGCCAGGTTTTAATAGTGGCCAGATATTATTTAAGATTTGCTTTTGCAATTGAGCAAGATCATCTATATCTGAGTTGCGTCTAAGCCATTTTATATCAGGGTGGCGGCGTATTACACCGGTTGCTGAGCAAGGGACGTCTAATAAGATACGATCGTATAGTTGTCCAATCCACCAATCGTTTGGGGTCGACGCATCAGCATGAATACAATTTGCTTGCAGTGCCAGTCGTTTTAGATTGTCTTCAACTCGAAGTAAGCGTTCACTGTCGGCATCTAAAGCATCTACGTGCGCATTTGCAAGCTCTAGTATGTGGCAAGTTTTGCCTCCAGGGGCTGCGCATGCATCAAGAATGCGTTCCCCATCTTGTGGGGCTAAGTACCGAGCAGCCAACTGAGCCGCAGCATCTTGCACTGAGCAGGCACCTTCCCTAAAGCCTGGTAAGTTGTATACATCGCACGGTTTATCCAACACAATCCCATCTTCAAAACGTGGCTCTAAGCAATGCGCAATACCCGCCTCATCCAATAGTTCGCTGTATTCGTCAACACTGTAGTGAGTGCGATTGACTCTAAGCCACATCGGCGCTTGCTCTTGGTTGGCCTCAAGAATATCTTGCCATTTATCAGGGTAAGCGGCTTGAACCTTTTTAATGAACCAGCCAGGGTGATTATATTGGCATACTGGAATGCGATTTGCGCTGTCTTGTAGCTCTGTAAATTGGCGTTGAAAGGTACGCAAAATAGCATTAACTAAGCCTTTGAGTCCCGGTGCACGCATACTTTGCAGAGCATTAACGGTTTCTGCTACAGCCGCATGCTCAGGGGTGCGCATATATTGTAGTTGATACATACCCACATAAAGTAGGAACTGAAAGACTCGGCGCTTTCCTTTAAGAGGTTGGTCAAGCAGTTGTTGGCAATAGTGTTCCAGTGTGGGTAAATGTCTTAGCACACCATAACAAATCTGCTGCAACAGGGCCTTGTCTTTTGGGTTTAGCTGTTTCGCCGCATAAGGAAGCTGGGTGCTTAATGACTGCCCTTTGTCGACAACTTGAAATAGTGTTTCTGCGGCAAGCGCCCGAACATTAGCCATTAGTGACCTACCTTAGAGCCCGGAGTTACCCAGTCTGCGCGGCCGTTTAAAAAATCTTGTGCCGACATCGGTTTTTTACCCTGAGGCTGTAGTTGTGTGATTTTTAGAGCCTGCTCACCACACGCTATCACAATGCCTTCTTTATCACTGCTCAAGACAGTACCTGGTATACCCTGGCTATCCAAAACTTCTGCTTGCCAAATTTTGACAGTTTGGCTTTGCATTTGAGTAAAACACACCGGCCACGGGTTAAACGCACGCACATTAAGCGCTATTTGTTTGGCACTCATTTGCCAATCGATATCGGCCTCTTCTTTGCGTAATTTTTTTGCATAGTTAGCTTGCGCATCATCTTGCTTGGTTGCCACCGCCGTGCCGTGACTTAGCTGCTCAAGCGTATCAAGCAAGGCAACGGGACCGAGCAGGGCAAGTTTGTCATATAAGCTTGCGCTGGTGTCTTGGGCTGAAATTGGACAAGTTGCAATATGTAGCATATCGCCTGTATCTAACCCTTCATCCATTTGCATGATAGTGACACCTGTTTGTTCATCACCCGCCCACAATGCGCGTTGAATTGGAGCCGCGCCTCGCCAGCGAGGTAAAATTGAACCATGTACGTTCAAACACCCCATTTTAGGTGTTTCTAAGATGGCTTTTGGCAATAACACACCATAGGCAACGACGACCATAACATCAGCGTTTAGTGCTGCTAGCTCTGCTTGAGCCTCTGGCGTTTTTAATGATTCTGGTTGATAAACTGGCAAGCTATGTTCAAGGGCAAGCATTTTTACTTCGCTGGCTTTGAGCTTTTTGCCTCGACCGGCAGGGCGATCCGGAGTGCTGTAAACAGCGACAACTTCATGATGAGAATTAATGAGGGCACTTAGATGACGCGCAGCAAAATCTGGCGTACCTGCAAATACAATGCGTAATGGCTTGGTCACTGAACTATCCAAAAGTTAAATTATGAGATGAGAGTAAAAGCGTTTGCTACTATCGAGCAGCAAACTTTGCTTCTTTTTCAAGTTTTTTACGAATACGTTGACGCTTTAAAGGCGATAAGTAATCGATAAATAATTTACCCATTAAGTGATCAAGCTCGTGTTGCGTGCAAATAGCTAAAAGGCCATCAGCGTCATAGCTGTACTGCTCACCTTTTTCATTTAACGCTTTGACCGTAATTTCTTCAGCGCGGTCTACCTTTGCCCAAGAGTGTGGGACAGATAAACAGCCTTCTTCGCTGGTTGTTGAACCTTCTTTACGCACAATTTCTGGGTTGATCAGTACTAGCGGTTCATTACGCTCTTCAGAAACATCAATAACCACGATACGCTGATGAATATTAACTTGGGTTGCAGCTAAGCCGATGCCATTTTCGTCATACATGGTTTCTAACATGTCTTTGACTATCTGGCGAACCTCATCATTTACCTCAGCGACAGGTTGTGCAACAGTGCGCAAGCGCTCGTCTGGAAATCTAAGTACTTCTAACTTTGCCATGGTTACCTTTTATAGTTAAGCTTTAATGCAAAATATTGTATGTTCTTATTTTAGCCATTCGCGTTCCCCTTTAACAGGTTTTGGTTGATAATATCGAAAAATAACTCAAGGAAGCCATAATGAAACACTCATTTACTGCGCTTATCATGGCAACTTGTCTTGCTCTTCCCGTTTTTGCGCAGGATACGATAACTGTTAAGGGAGATGCCCCTGTTCAATACACTGTCAAAGAGGGGGACACGTTGTGGGATATTTCAAAACTATATTTATCCTCGCCATGGCAGTGGCAAACGTTATGGCAGCAAAACCCTCAATTAAGCGACCCACACTTAATTTATCCAGGGGATGTACTGTCATTGCAGTTTGATAAGCAAGGCGTGCCAATACTCACATTAGATAAGGGCGTAAAAAAGCTTACCCCACAAGCTCGGATAGCCGTGCAAAAAAGTACAGCGATTCCGACATTACCGATGTCATTAATACAGCCGCTTATTTCATTCGAACAAGCTTTGAGTGAACAGGATTTGACAAGCCATCCTTACATACTCGGAGCCAACTACAATGTGAAGTTGGCAACGCAAGGGCATACTGTCTATGTGAAAGGTGATCTTGAGCGATATACCCACTATGGCATTTACAATATTGGGGGGGCATATCGTGATCTTAAGTCGAACGAAATATTGGCGCACGAAGTACGGCTTGTGGGGACTGCTCGAGTGTTGGACGAAGGGGATCTTTCACAGGGTCAGCCAGCCAAAGTTAAAGTAGAGTCAGCAAAGCAAGAGATCAGACCGAGAGATATACTAATGCCGCTTTCCAAAGGTCATAGTTTTTCGGTGCAATTTAATATGCTTCGACCCGCACATGATATTCAAGGCAGTATTATTGCAAGTGAGAATAAATTAAGAGAGTTTGGTGCTACTGCTGTTGTTATCCTCAATATCGGTAAAGAGCAACAATTAAAAGAGGGGCACATACTTGATATTAATAAACGCTCACCTACAGTTATCGAAGGTACCAAAGGACCTCGTTATGTGGAAGACGCTAATAGCCTAGAGAAGTTTACAAAAAGTGTAAGAGAATTATTTGGCACTGAAAACAGCGATATCAGCGTGGTTTGGACGATGCCAGAAGAAAAAGTCGGAGAGCTGATGGTGTTTAAGGTCTACGACAAAGTAAGTTATGCGCTAGTCACCAATGCAATGCAACCCATTCGGGTGGGAGATAGTGTTACTGTGAACTAGTTGCTTAGATGCTCTAAGGAGGGAGCATGGGAAATGTATCTATATTGCAATGTTTAGCTTTGCATGTGTGCAAGGGACTTGGTGTTGCAACCATCAAGGCACTGCAGGCAAAGTGCGATTTATCATCGTTATTTGAATTATCTTTAAAAGATCTCAAACAATTGGGCTTGAGCGATACTTTAGCGCAACAATTACATCATATTGACTGGCCTTACTTGCGGCGTGTAGCAGCACAATGTACTCAGCTTGATATTGAAATTATCAGCTATTTTGATACCCGTTACCCACCTTTGCTCAAAGAGATTGCCAGTGCTCCCTTGCTTTTATTTTGCAAAGGAAACACTCAACTACTTTCTCAGCCGCAAATAGCCATTGTAGGGAGTCGTAATGCCACTGCTACGGGATTACAAATAGCGTCTGACTTTGCATATCAGCTAAATCAGGTGGGTTTGATTGTCACCTCCGGGCTGGCCCGCGGAATTGATGGTGCTGCACATAAAGGTGCTTTAGCGCATAGTGGTGCAACAATCGCGGTATTGGGGACGGGGGTTGATATCGTTTATCCCAGACGCCATAACATCTTATATCAGCAAGTGTTTGAGCGAGGACTCTTGGTTAGTGAGTTTTTGCCTGGATGTGGGCCCCAAGCAAATCACTTTCCGCGTCGTAATCGAATTATTTCTGGGCTGTCTTTAGGTGTGGTGCTGGTTGAGGCGGAAATAAAAAGTGGCTCACTTATCACTGCAAGATTTGCTTTGGAGCAAAATAGAGAGGTGTTTGCGGTGCCAGGCTCTATTAAAAATCCCTTGTCTCAAGGGTGCCATTATTTGTTAAAGCAAGGGGCTAAACTCACTGAGTGCGCAGAAGATATCATAGAGGATGTGAGCTTTTTGTCCCAAAACGGTCTATATAGTATAGAGAGCGTGATGAAAAATGACTCACCACAGGAGGACTGCCCAGTATTGCAAAACCTTGGCTTTGAGGTTACCTCGATAGATACCTTAACGCAAAGGACCCAGTGGCCAGTAGAGCGAGTTGCAGCGCGTTTATTGGACCTAGAGCTTGAAGATAAAGTAGAACGCGTCTTAGACGGCTACATTAAATTAGCGAGGGGTTAATCATGTTTGATATCCTAATGTATCTATTTGAGAATTATATCCACAGTGAAGCGGATATATTTGTTGAGCAAAATGAGTTAACAGATGAGTTACTCAGGGCAGGGTTTAATCAAGAAGAAATTTACAAAGCGCTTGATTGGCTAGAGCAACTAGCTGATCTGCAGCACAGTGATGAAATACCTTACCTAAACAGCAAAGCTGATAGCGCGATCCGTATTTACACCGAGCAAGAGTGTCAAATGCTGGACGTAGAGTGCCGAGGCTTTTTAATGTTTGTTGAGCAGGTGGGTGTGATCGATTCAATTACTCGTGAAATGGTCATAGATCGATTGTTTGCGCTGGAAAAGTCAATCATTGGTTTGGAAGATTTAAAATGGGTGATTTTAATGGTGCTATTTAATGTGCCAGGTAAAGAGCAAGCTTATGCGCAAATGGAAGATCTCATATTTGACGAGCCTAGCGGATATTTACATTGATATTTTCGGGGTCTTCTCTTGACCCCAAAATCATGGCAGTTATATTAGGCGCAAATGTGTACACTGGCTAAATAAAATTATGAGTAAAATCGACCATTCTTTGTTTGATGCTAACCGCCATGCGTTAGAAAAAGAGTATGAAGTGTGTCCAGATTGTGGCTCTGAGCTGGTGATGAAGCACAGCAAAAATGGCCCATTTTTGGGGTGTGCCAGTTACCCAACTTGCCATTATATTCGACCCCTAACACAACACGACAACCACGATATTAAAGTACTCGATGATTCACCATGCCCTGAGTGTGGTGAGCCGTTGGTGATCCGAAATGGTCGTTATGGTATGTTCATCGGTTGCACGGGCTACCCACAATGTCACTATATTGCCCATGATGAGCAAGATAATGAAGTTGAGCAAACTGTTGATTGTCCTAAATGTCAAAAAGGTGTATTAACAAAACGCAAAAATAAATATGGTAAGTTTTTTTATTCTTGCGACAGGTACCCGCAATGCAAGTATAGCCTTAACCAACAGCCGGTTGCACACAGCTGCCCCAAGTGCGGATGGGCAGTAATGATGCAAAAGCAACGAGCAGGAAAAGCTGTGTTACAATGCCCGCAAAAGGCTTGTCAGCACAAAATTGAGAGCGACTGTGAGTAACTCACCCAACAACCTAGAAGAAGCATGCCAAGCACTGAGTGCTGGTGGCGTGATCTGCTATCCAACAGAAGCGGTATTTGGACTGGGTTGCGACCCGGATAATCAAGAGGCCGTGAATAAGATACTTACCATCAAACAAAGAAAAGTTAGTAAGGGGCTCATTTTGTTGGCTGACAATTATGGTCAGTGTTTACCCTATGTTGACGATGCGAAAATACCAATGGATAAGCGAACTGCATTGTTCTCATCTTGGCCAAGTGCCGTTACTTGGCTATTGCCAGCTAAAGCATCAACACCGAAATGGTTGACCGGAGAGCATGACACGATTGCTGTTCGCGTAACCGCTCACCCACAATGCAAAGCATTAACTAGGTTGTTTGGTAAGCCTCTGGTATCAACTAGTGCGAACTTATCGGGTGAACAACCTGTAATGAGCTTAGACGAAGCGCGCCGTATCTTTAATGAGCTGGTGGATTGCTATGTGCATGGGGAACTTGGTGGTAATGCCGCGCCTAGTCAAATTAAACATGCACTTTCGGGTGCCGTTATTCGAGGAAATTAGTCACAACTATGAGTAAAGTGAATTTAGAAACGGTTAAATCGTTTTTACTGTCATTGCAGGATTCTATCTGTGCTGGCCTTGAGCAGGCCGATGGTCAAGCCAAATTTGTTGAAGATGCCTGGCAACGTGAAGAAGGTGGTGGCGGGCGTACTCGAGTAATTAGAGATGGTGCGGTTATAGAGCAAGGAGGGGTGAATTACTCGCATGTATATGGAGAGTCTATGCCTGCTTCTGCTACTGCACACCGTCCTGAGTTGGCTGGTCGCAGTTTCCATGCTTGTGGCGTATCACTGGTCATCCACCCAAAAAATCCATATATTCCAACAAGTCACGCTAATGTGCGCTTTTTTATCGCTGAGAAAGAGGGTGAAGAGCCTATTTGGTGGTTTGGAGGCGGTTTTGACCTTACCCCATTTTACCCTGAACTAGATGATGTTAAGCACTGGCATAAAGTGGCCAAAAATCTGTGCCTGCCTTTTGGTGAGCAGGTATATGACGATTATAAAAAGTGGTGTGATGATTACTTTTTCTTAAAGCATCGAGGTGAGACGCGCGGTGTAGGTGGGTTGTTCTTTGATGATTTAAACCAGTGGGGTTTTGAAAAGAGCTTTGCGTTTATGCAGGCGGTTGGAAATGGGTTTTTAGACGCCTATTTACCAATCATCGAACGTCGCAAAGATACAGAATACACTGAGCATGAGCGTCAATTTCAGCTTTATCGACGTGGTCGCTATGTTGAGTTTAACCTTGTGTGGGATCGCGGCACTTTATTTGGCTTGCAAACTGGTGGGCGTACAGAATCAATCTTGATGTCGATGCCACCTTTGGCGCGTTGGGAATATAACTTCACACCAGCAAAGGAGAGCCCTGAAGCTAAGTTGTATGATTTCTATCTAAAACCTCAGGATTGGCTTGCTCTTTGATAGCATAAAAAGGGCGCCTTAAAGGCGCCTTGAGCACAGCATAACAATGCTCGATTAGTCTAGCTTAAAGCTTCTTACTTGCTCATCCAAAGAGCGGGCCAGTGATAGTAACTCTTCACTTACTTGCTTACTGCCATGAGCATCAACTAAAGATTGTTCAGCATTATCTCGTATTGCAATAACGCTTTGGTTTATTTCTTCAGCGGCTAAATTCTGTTGTTCAGTTGCATCCGCTATCTGTACATTCAAGTCATTAATTTCATGCATTTGATTAGAGATATTCTTAAGTGCTTGTGCTACTTGTTTTACCTGTGTGGCTCTGTCATCAGCTTCTTCGCATGATGCACTCATCGCTTTTACAGTTTGCTCAGCTTCACTTTGTAATTTATCAATGGTGCGTCTAATCTCATCTGTTGAGTCGTGTGTTCGTGTAGCCAGTGTGCGTACTTCGTCAGCTACAACCGCAAAGCCTCGACCAGCTTCGCCTGCTCGTGCAGCTTCAATCGCGGCATTTAATGCTAATAGATTGGTTTGTTCGGCAATACTGCTGATCACTTCTAGTACTTTTCCGACTTCGAGCGTTTGCGCTTGCAGCTGGCTGACCTGTGTTGCAGCTAGGCGTACATCTTTAGCAAGTTGATTGATACTTTGTTCGGTGCGCTCGGCTACGGCCATGCTTTCTTCTGCGAGATGATTACTGCTATCAGATTTTTCAGATGCAAAATGAGTGGTGTTTTTAACTTCACTGGATGAGCTTTCTAGTTCGTTAATGGCTGCTGCAACAGAATCGGTGCCTTGTTTTTGCTGTTGTATGGCACGCTCTGTTGTGTCTGCAGATGTGTAAATGGTTTCAGCGGATTGAATAAGCACTTTGGAGGTGTGTGATACTTGACCTATATTGTCTTTAAATGATGCCATCATTTTATTGTAGTTAGAGGCTAAGCGGCCAAGTTCATCATCAATATTGTCATCTATACGCAGGCTTAAGTCTTTATTTTGCGAAGCAAGTCGCATAGTACGGCCCAGCGTTTTTAGGCGCGTAATAAACAGCTTTCTAAACAGTGTGCCCAATATCACAAATGTTACAACAAAAATCCCGGTCAGTAGCGCGGTACTCAGCCATGTATTTGCTTGTACGCTTGAATCAATATCATCCAGTGAGTAGCTTATTCTTACGACACCGAGTACATCACCTTCTTGTGCCTGATGGCAGCCTAGGCAGTTAGTACCTTTGTAATCGGCTTGAGCGATCATAGGTCTTAAGTAAGTCATTATGCGCGAGTCATCTCGCGTCTCTATAAATAGAGACTCTTTACCATTTAGCGCTTGATGTTCAGCATCTCCATTGGGAGATTGATTTGTATTGCCAGCCCCATACATTTTTACAACTTTTGAGCCGCGAATAATGTGGGCATCCTCAATGTTTGGATGCGCTCTGAGTTTTTGACTCAATATCTCTCTATTTGCCATGGTGCCAGTAAGCATCATGGTATTGATGGAATCAAAGTAATTGTCTGCTAGCAGTCGAATGTTCTCTGCTACCGTGTCTTGAGCCAGCTGCTGTTGTTGGCTTGAGCTGCTAAGGATACTGGCTACTAATACCAAAATACCGGTTACGGCAAGTAAAGCATAAATTTTATGTTGAATAGAAGTCACACGCATCGCACAATTCTCCATTATGAGATGCGTATTATGAATAAAGTGGTATTCGCTAGCTTTGACTTAGCGCAAAGAGTGGGTAAGTTAGCTTGCTACTTTAGTCTTGGTTAATCATGTGGCTGGCAAGTTGAGACAAAGATTGGCGAAGACCTTCTCTTAGTAAAGGATTATCAATCTCCATGTCGAGTGCTTTGTTCATACAATGCATCCATTGGTCTCGAAGTGACTGATCGATAGGAAAAGGCATGTGCCTTTGTCTTAATCTCGGGTGGCCATATTGCCCTACAAATAGGTCGGGTCCGCCTAGCCAGCCAGATAAAAATTCAAAAAATACTTGGCGGATCCTATCCAATGGTTGTGGATGCATATCATAAAGCGGTTTCGCATAAGGGTCGCTGGCCATGATATCGTAAAACCGATTAGCCAAAGCGCGAGTGCCAGATTCACCTCCTATGATCTCATAAGGCGTTTTTTCAGGAGTAGGCGAACCGTTTGTTTTTTCTTGCCTTGCATCTTTGTTGAAGATGCGTTTAATTAACTGCTTCATAAATTTAATAACTTCGGGGCGTGTACGTGGACAAATATGCGGTTTTTGGTCACCCAATAAAACACTCTAAATCACCTAAGATTCATCAAGCCTTCGCAAGGCAATATGATGAACAAATTAGTTATGAGGCAATTCTAGCACCTTTAGAGGGATTTAAAGAGTCGGTAAATACATTTTTTGCTTCGGGTGGTAAAGGTGCCAATGTCACTTTACCATTTAAAGAGGAAGCTTTTCGGCTCGCGGATAAACTGACCGAACGAGCAAAGTTGGCGGGAGCTGTAAATACGCTAAAGCGCATCGAGACAGGGGAGTTGCTAGGAGATAACACTGATGGAGCGGGCTTAGTCGCCGATTTACTACGACAAGGTGCATGTTTAGAAAACGCCCAAATATTGTTACTAGGTGCTGGCGGTGCAGCACGTGGTTGTATTTTTCCACTCCTGCAAGCTGGCGTATCATGTGTTGTGATAGCAAATAGAACACAAAGCAAAGCACAAACTTTGGCACAAGAATTTAGCCAGTTTGGTAAGGTGGTTGACTGTGGATTGGATAATATAAGTAATGTTGATTTCTCGATAGTTATTAACTCTACCTCATCGAGTGTCACCGGAGATATCCCGAATATAGACCCCATTCATATACAAAAGTGTGTTTTTGCTTATGACATGTTCTATAGTGATCAGCCAACTAGCTTTCTAAATTGGGTGGCTACATATAATAGCAGTGCACAGTTAGTTGACGGTCTGGGCATGTTGATAGGTCAAGCCGCCGAAGCCTATTCTGTTTGGCGTGGTAAATACCCAGATGTTACAAAAGTCATAAACGCATTTAAGCAAGGCTCTCTCTAAATGAATCAAAGTATTTTATTCAATGACGACATCTATGTGGATGCGCAAACAAAAGAGCTTCGTTTTTCGGCGATGGTGAATGGTATGATGGTGCTGTGTCGAATAATAACGCCTCTTACAGATATAGAAGAGGCATTAGATCATTTTAAA
>NZ_AP021846.1:37500-107500 GCF_009176705.1 Pseudoalteromonas sp. A25
AGACTCAGTGAAATTGAAATCGCAGTGAAGATGCTGTGTACCCGCGGCTAGACGGAAAGACCCCGTGAACCTTTACTACAGCTTGGCACTGAACATTGACCCTACATGTGTAGGATAGGTGGGAGGCTTTGAAGCACAGACGCTAGTTTGTGTGGAGCCGACCTTGAAATACCACCCTTGTAGTGTTGATGTTCTAACTTAGGTCCCTTATCGGGATTGAGGACAGTGCCTGGTGGGTAGTTTGACTGGGGCGGTCTCCTCCCAAAGAGTAACGGAGGAGCACGAAGGTTGGCTAAGTACGGTCGGACATCGTACGGTTAGTGTAATGGTAGAAGCCAGCTTAACTGCGAGACAGACACGTCGAGCAGGTACGAAAGTAGGTCATAGTGATCCGGTGGTTCTGAATGGAAGGGCCATCGCTCAACGGATAAAAGGTACTCCGGGGATAACAGGCTGATACCGCCCAAGAGTTCATATCGACGGCGGTGTTTGGCACCTCGATGTCGGCTCATCACATCCTGGGGCTGAAGTCGGTCCCAAGGGTATGGCTGTTCGCCATTTAAAGTGGTACGCGAGCTGGGTTTAGAACGTCGTGAGACAGTTCGGTCCCTATCTGCCGTGGGCGTTTGAGAATTGAGAGGGGCTGCTCCTAGTACGAGAGGACCGGAGTGGACGAACCGCTGGTGTTCGGGTTGTGATGCCAATTGCATTGCCCGGTAGCTACGTTCGGAATCGATAACCGCTGAAAGCATCTAAGCGGGAAGCGAGCCTCGAGATGAGTTCTCACTTTAACTTTAAGTTAACTGAAGGGCCGTTGAAGACTACAACGTTGATAGGCTGGGTGTGGAAGCATGGTGACATGTTAAGCTAACCAGTACTAATTACCCGTGAGGCTTAACCATACAACGCCAAAGTGGTTTTGCACGTTAGAAGTTAGTGTTGCTAAAGTAGCGTTTTACGAATTATCAGAATTTTCCGAATTTAAGAATTAAACAAGGTGAGCGACGACGCGGTATCGCGAAATTGATTCACCTTGCGCAAATGGAATGCTCGTGCGATGCACGATGTCATTAAACATTTGCACTAAGAATTTGCTTGGTGAACATAGCGTTTTGGAACCACCTGACCCCATGCCGAACTCAGAAGTGAAACGAAACAGCGTCGATGATAGTGTGGCAGCTGCCATGTGAAAGTAGAACATCGCCAAGCACCTAATAAAAGAAAGCCCGATTCGAAAGAGTCGGGCTTTTTTGCGTTTTGGGTTTATAGGTTTTGATAAGCGCAGCGCCATCCGATGTTTTTATACCAATTGGTATTAATTGCCCGCGGGAGGTTTGCCTTGCCAATAGCTTAAAATCTTCTGCTGTATGCATATCTGAATTAAAATGAATATAGATACCGCTATTAGATCAAACTTTTAAAGCAATTGGTATAATCTTTATGCGGAATGATATAAGACGTTTGCATAGCGTCATGTGAGCAAGTGATTTAATGATACATGTGCAATACCCTCTGATTATCGTTATGATTAAATACAGACTAATCAAATAAGGGTTATTGTGTCACTTTACTTAATATACTTGCTTGTCATATTTGCTTTGTTTGGTACTTCCGCTAGCTACTTCTTGCGCTTTTTGTATTATTACTGGGTTAAGCGGCAAATTGAAGTAAAGTTTATATGGTATGCAGGTGGCTGCGCCCTATTGGTTGTTATTATTTCAGGTATAGGGCGCTGGTTTCTCAGTGAGTAGATTAAGGCTTATAAGTTTGGCATTGTTGCTTGATACACAGAGGCGTTATTGGTAGTACAGCTTTACATGTATCAGATGATGAAGTGCTCTCGTTATTCATTCTTTCTTGCTCTGTTATCTTTGTCACTATATCGTCAAGTTTTTGCTTATTTACTCGTTTTGTCGAGTAAATAATGTATTGGCTTGGCCCCTCACACGAAGGGCGTTCACCAACAGCAAGTACTTTGCATTGATAACTGGCATCACAGGCTTTATCAGCGATTAGTGCATCTAGAATCTCATCATTGGACTTTTTAGTAGAGTCTTGGGTGGTCCACGTTATCTGGCAGCCTCCAAGTAATACTCCAACTAGTGCGATTAAGATGAAAGACAATTGCTGTTTCATAATTGCTCTTAAAATGTTTCTTGAGATGTATTGGTTAGTTTAACACATTTATTTTCAACACATTGCGCACTAGGTCGAGTTAGGTGCTGGCAAATACTCACTAAGCGATTTTGAGCATTATAACTACTTTCATAGTGTGTTATTTTACTGGCGAGCTTTTTCACTGCTTCTGAGTCGGCCGATTTATTTGAATACACAATATAGCTACTCGGTCCGCCACATGCACGACTACCCACCGCTTCAACTTGGCATTGCATTGTTGTGTCACAAGTTACATCTTGCGTCAGCGCTTTCAATTGACTGTGTAATTGTTTGATATCTTCTGCTGATACTTTGTCTAGTATGGGTTGAGGTAGTTTTTCAGCCTTTACCCCAGGGCTATGCAACTCTTTATTCGCCGGCGCTGCTGCTAAGGGCTGAGCTTTATTTTCCTCTTTACTAGGCTGTGTTTGGCTACTATTTTGTGAACTGACTTGATTACATCCCGCCAAACAAATACTCAGTATGAGTGCTTGAGATAGTTTAAACATGGCTACTCCTTTTTTTAAGTTAGTTTGCCCGTTAAGTTACAATGTTACAAGTGTTAACCGTTTGCGTATCTTAATTGCACACAAATACTTTGGACTCATGAGAGGCCGCCTTTGGTTAGTTTTTCAGGGTTTAATAGCTTAGTTAACTCGTCTTCGCTCAGTGTTGTATGTTCTTTGGCGACTTCAATAATGGGCTTGTTTTGTTGATAAGCGAGTTTTGCTATTTTTGCTGCTGCTTCATACCCTATGATAGGGTTGAGTGCTGTGACGAGAATAGGGTTTTTGGATAATGTAGCCTGTAGGTTATCGTTGTTTACTTTGAAGGTCGATATGGCTTTATCGGCAAGGAGATGGCTTGTATTTGCTAGTATTTTGATGCTTTCTAAAATGTTGTAAGCGATAACAGGCAGCATGACGTTAAGTTCAAAGTTTCCAGATTGGCCTGCCACAGTAATGGTTGTATCGTTACCAATAACTTGAGCGCATGCCATCGCTGCAGCTTCAGGTATAACAGGGTTAACTTTCTCAGGCATAATGGAGGAACCAGGTTGTAACGCTTCTAACTCAATTTCACAAAGCCCTGCTAATGGGCCAGAGTTCATCCATCGTAAGTCATTTGATATTTTCATTATGGCAACTGCGAGCGTTTTCAACGACCCAGATAAGTTCACCACGCTGTCTTGACTGCCAATACTAAAAAAGAAGTTGTCCGACGGTGTAAATTGAATACCAATACGCTTACTGAGGTTTTTGTTAAACGATTCAGCAAACGCAGGATCTGCGTTGATACCGGTTCCAACGGCTGTACCACCTTGAGCGAGTGCGCATAAGCTTGCAAGTTGCGTTTGAATATGCCCCGCGGCATGATCTACTTGTGCTTGCCAGCCACTGAGTGTTTGAGAAAGCCTAACAGGCATCGCGTCCATTAGGTGCGTCCTGCCTGTTTTTATGCAGTCTTCGACAGTAGCACTTTTATTACTTATTGCTTGTGATAAGTGTTTTAAAGCTGGCAGCAATTGAGTGGTAAGCTCGATGACACAGCTTACATGAATTGCTGTGGGGATCACATCATTAGAGCTTTGCCCCATATTCACGTCATCATTGGGGTGTATTGCTTGTGCACTATTTTGACTTGCTAAGGTAGCAATTACCTCATTTACATTCATATTGGTACTGGTGCCTGAACCCGTTTGGAATACATCTATGGGAAACTGATCAGGGAATGCGCCATCAATAATCTGTTGTGCAGCATTAATAATGGCGTCAGCTTTGTCTGAAGGTAGGTGCTTTAAATTGGCATTCGTGTGTGCGGCACTTTGTTTGATGTATGCAAGCGCACGAATGAATGGAGCTGGCAAGGTTAAATCACTGATCGGAAAGTTATTTATGGCACGTTGAGTTTGCGCTTTATAGAGGGCATTTGCAGGTACTTTTAACGCCCCCATACTGTCTTTTTCGATTCGAGTTTTTGACATGAATTGCTCCTTAGCTAGATTGCCTGTTATGCACTTGAAGATAACACGTTAAAAGGTAGACTGGTGCTTTGTATAGTTAAACTTTATGAATATATCTAATGTGTTAGGGGCTTTTTAGGTAGCTTGGTAGATATGGTGTGTGTATTGAAGGGTTTGCTAACTATGTAAAGTAAGTTACATAGTTAGCCACTAAGATGGATAAGACTTAGTGAAAAGAATAGGCATCATTAGTTGTACCCAAGTATAAATACTTGTGCAGTGTTTGGCGCATCTTCTTGCTCACTGGGCGTTAAAATATCTTGTACTTCTTTTCGGTAGTCATCACTTTGCACGAATAAGTTATCGTCATGCTCTGCAATAAGGCCTGACTCGCAAATTGGCATGTGTGTGATGGTAGAAATAAACATTATTAGGTCCTCGTGTGGTTGTATGACAATATAAATATAGCAGATGTTGTGCCATCGTGAAGAAATCTAATAAATACAAAGTATTAATCTTTTTTCATAAGTATTGTTGCGTGAATTATGTGTTTGATTGCTTCAACTTAGCGCAGCCATGAACAAAATAAGTGCAAGGAGTCAATGTGGATAAACCTTTCTCTCAAGCCTGTGAAAACAACAAAGCACCAATCTTATCGGTTATCGAGCCATATTTACGACATTATGACTACGTGCTTGAAGTGGGTTCAGGAACGGGACAGCATGCGGTATATTTTTCTGAGCAGCTGCCCCATTTGCGTTGGCAAACAAGTGATAGGGAGCAAAATCATGGAGGGATCTGCAGTTGGATTGAACAGAGCTGTGCGCAAAATGTGCTTGAACCTATACGATTAGATCTGAATCATCCATGGCCTGTGGAGCAAGTGCCTGTTATTTATACGGCCAACACGTTGCATATTGTAAGTAAGGTGCTGGTGGATAAGTTTTTTCAAAGTGTCAAAGCACATTTGGCAAACGGTGGCTTGCTGTGTATTTATGGTCCATTTAATTACCAAGGGCACTTTACAAGTGATAGCAATGCGCAGTTTGATGCATTTCTAAAAGCTAATGACTCAGACAGTGGTATTCGCGATTTTGAATGGATAAATTCGCTCGCACAACAGGCGGGTCTGAGTTTATTAAAAGATCAGGCTATGCCTGCAAATAACCGGTTATTGTTGTTTAAAAGGTAAAACCTGCGCACATTGGTCTTTATATTGCTCAATATGTACTTTTTCTCGTTGGATAAAGTCAGCAATGGCGGGGCCAAATACTGGGTGTGCAATATGATGCATAGAATAAGTCGTAACAGGCTGAAACCCCCGAGTCAGTTTATGTTCGCCTTGGGCGCCTGCATCAAACTTGTTGAGGTTGTACTTGATAGCGTATTCAATTCCTTGATAATAGCAAAGTTCAAAATGCAGAGATTGATACGCCTCAAGGGCGCCCCAATAGCGGCCGTACAAGGTATGATCATCGCATAAGTAAAAGCTAGCAGCGACTAATTTCTGATCATCAAACGCGGCACATAAGCGTACGATGTGTGGCATTGTATTAAGTACCTCTTTAAAGAATGTTAAATTCAAATACCCTTGATGGCCAGAGCGTTTGATATAGGTACTTTGATAGCACTGGAAAAAGCGCGCTAATACGAGGTTGTCAATCTGATCCGCCGTGAGCCAACGAATGGTCAGTTTATAGCGTTGTGCTTGTTGGCGCTCTTTTTTAATCATTTTACGCCGCCGAGATGTTAGCGCGTTTAGAAAGTCAGTAAAGTCTTTATATTTGTTGTTAAACCAATGAAACTGTACACCATGGCGAGTTATAAAGTCGCGGCTTGGTGATATGTTATCCGTGAAAAAATTAATATGTGCCCCTGACCATGAGTAAGCTGCACAAGTCTCCTTTAAAGTGACGCAGATATATTCAGTAAGCTCAGCCGTTAAGTTTTTGCACAAAATACGCTGACCGGTAACAGGCGTAAACGGTACACCGCACAGCCATTTAGGATAATAATTTAGGCCATAGCGTTGATATGCCTCTGCCCATGACCAGTCAAAGACATATTCACCATATGAGTGGCCTTTTAGATACCCTGGCAAAATAGCGATTAACTGTTGAGTGTGATAAATCAGTAAGTGGTGGGGTTGCCAACCACAACTGCTATGTACACATTGGCTTTGCTCGAAAGCTTTTAACCATGGATAACTGCAGAATAAATTGTCTGTGCAGAGTTGCGCCCAATCATGAGGCGATACGTCCTCAATAGAATTAACAAACTTATGGTTGAACATGGTTTGGCATTGCATCATTTATAAAGCTACTTAGGTGGTTGGCAAAATCACCGTATGCAGGATTGAAGGTTAGGCGCTGTAATGGTACAGCATGGCTCATGTTACTTTGTGTGCGCTCGCCAAGCAGTGGTGCTGAGTGTTGTTTGCACTCTAGGTATTTTGCGGGATTTTCAAGATATCCTCCACAGCTGCGATATATGCCTTTCCAGCCGTAATATGGATGTGATGGAGGCTGTAAGATACCAATATGCGACATATCGATGACCTTGTTACAGCTTGCATGCTCACAGTAAGGAGTCAGCACTTTGTAACCATCAGGTAATTGGGCCGTGGCTGAATTTGGGTTGCCATAATAGTACAGCACTTGCTTTTTAGGGGAGGGATTGGTGCTCGCAAAGCGCTTTAACATCGCAATGCTTGCATTGCTGTCAATGGTGCTGTCAACCTCACTAAAGGCTGTAAATAGAGGTAGGTCGTCAGGCAGAGACGCTGTTTTTAACCCCTGCATCGCTGCATCTGCTAAAGCGGCTGCTTGCCAAGGAAACGACTCATATTTTGCAAAATCATAGTCAGCATCTTCATCTAGCCAGTTGAGAAAGGGAATTCTTGCGATCCATTTAGCTAACCAAGCATGTTTGTTATGGGGTTCGGTAGCTGGGGAAATGAGCGCCATAGCGCGTAAGTTTTCTGGATCAGACTGTGCAACATGAGAAACAGCTAAGGCCGCACCTGTTGAGTAGCCTACAACTGCGAACTGCTCAAAATCTTCGGCTGTGCGTGTTATTGCGTAGTTGATCAACGCCTGCCAATGGCTCAGTTTAACAAGTTGCAAATCGCTGGGAGCAGTCGCATGGCCTGGTAACAGTACCGCACGTACGTTGTAGCCTTGTTGATAAAACGTATCGGCCAGAAAGTGAAAAGTGAAGGGCGAGTCTGTTAAGCCATGAATAAGCAAAATAGCACGCTCTCGGTTTGCTTGTCTGAGTTCAAACGGCGCAATGAGGTCTAACACTGTAAGCTGTTCTTTGCTATAGCCAAGAGTTTTGGCTGTTGGTGTTAACACCGGACAAGATTGTTTGGCGCGTTTGTTGCGGCTGTTGATGATCGCTTTTGTCTTGGCTACATACTCACTAAATGGCGCACTGTGTTTTACAGGCCATGTCACTGGGCCTTGATTTATCGCAAAGCGATACAGGCCATTTTGCTGCGCTTTAATGAGGTTTTGCCAATCTTGTGCTATCTGCAAACAGTTTAGCGCCGACTTGGCTGTAGCGGCGAGGGTTTGGTTTGCAAGCATATTGGCACCCAGCAAGAGTACAAGAAAAAGCAGTTTCATAGTATTAACAGTAATGTGCTAAACATAGGGCTAGCTTATCCCGCTCTAGCGGTTTTGCAAGGTGTCTGTTAAAGCCAATTGCAATGGCGTGCGCTTTGTCTTCTGGCATCACGTCTGCCGTTAGGGCGATAATGGGGAGCTCATCAATACCTTTGAACTGACGTATGACGGCTGTCGCTTGATAGCCATCCATAATCGGCATTTGACAATCCATTAGCACAAGGTCGAACTGTCTATTTTTTACAGCTTCAACGGCCTCTTGACCATTGGCGACAATGGTATGCTGAATATCAAAAGAATTGAGCATGGCTTTGATCACAACTTGGTTAACAGGGTTATCTTCTGCTACGAGCACATGTAAGCAATGTATTTGTGATATATCTATCTGCTCTAGCTGTTTATTTTGAGCGCTAGAGTTCAATAGTTTCATCTCGAGGGTAAATGTGCTGCCTTGACCTACGTCACTTTTAAGGCGTAGTTTTGCGCCCATAAGTTCAGCCAGCTCTTTGGCGATGGCCAAGCCTAGGCCTGTACCGCCATATTTACGGGAAGTGGAATTATCTGCTTGGCTAAATGCATTGAAAATAGTGTGTTGTTTATTCGCTTCAATGCCAATACCAGTGTCTATCACATTAAACAGTAAGTGTACTTGTTTGGTGCCATACTCTGCGGTGATGTCCAAAGTGACCCCGCCACGCTGGGTGAACTTGATTGCGTTGCTGCATAAATTTATCAAAACTTGCTCAATACGCATTTCATCCCCTAGTACCCAGGTGGGGCCTGGTAAGTTATGAGTGATTTGCCATGAGATACCTTTTTGCTGGGCGCTAGATGAGAACATGGTGTCAATTCTGTTAAGCAGCTCCTGCAAGTCAAAAGGGTGTTTGTCTATTTGAAGGCGGTTTGATTCTATCTTTGCAATATCAAGAATATCGTTAATTAGGTTTAGCAAGGTTTTAGATGCCGAACCTATCTTTTTTATATAGTCTTTTAATTCAAGGTTATTGTGGGTGGCACTGGCGAGTGAAGCAAATCCGATCACCGCGTTGAGTGGCGTGCGAATTTCATGGCTCATGTTTGCTAAAAATCTACTTTTTGCTTGATTGGCTCGGTCTGACTGCGCTTTGGCTTTGGCTAAAGAGCGCGTGCGTTGTTCAACTAAAGCATTTAGTGCGTGATGTTGATAATTGAATAGCAAGAGTATGTATATGATGAGTGCTGTGATACTTAATTGCAGGATCAGTAACATCAGAGTGAGCTTTTGATTAAGTCGAGAAGCATACTCATCTTTTACTGATAGCTCCATGCGCCACTTTTGGCCTGCAACAAATAACGTAATAATCTTTTTTTCTTGCTCATTGATTAATTGCTCCGGGCCAAAATTCTGATAAAAAACATCATTGTTACTGACATCGTAAAAAGCAATATTAAATAGTTTCGCCTGTGCTTGCTTTAGTGCTTCAGTCAGTAAGGTTTCAACTTGTATCACAGCTGTAGCATACCCTTTTATGGCGTATTCAGTGTTGGTAGCGCTTGGATCAAAAACAGGTGAAAATAATAAGTAAGCAGGCGCGGGGCGGCTGTCCTGTATTAAATATATGATATCACTGGCTTGAGGTTCTGTTGTTTGACTCGCATTAATCATTGCTTGTTTTCTATTGTTTTTCGAGTACACATTAAACCCAAGCGCCCCTTTGTTACCATTGAGTGGGGTGATATATTTCACAACGACGAGTGGGTCCAAAGGAGTAATTGGCTCGCCCTTTACCTTGATGCCATCTCCATACAGCTGGGTTAGCTGAGTATTTAGTTGATCGCGTTGCTTTGCACTAATACGTACATTCCAAGACAGAGCACGTAAAAAGGAGTACTGGTTTCTCAGTTTACTAGCGATAGCGTCGAACTCTTGTCTTGAAAAGTGCTCACGAGCTTGCAGCTGGTTTGCTAGAGCTTGTATTGCCAACATGCTTTGATTCACATAGCGATACACGATATTTTCAAGAATTTGCATTTCACGCTGCGCATTCATGCTGGCGCTTTTTACATTACTTTGATTGTACAAGAAAGTAGTCAGTGCAACCGACATACATAGTACAATACAGGCTGAAAATGTGCTGGCTACATTATTTAATGGTTTGGAATCTGCCAGCCATGGTTGCAATGCGATTAGCAGGGCAGGCGTAGCAATTAATACGCCTAAAGAATCACCTAGCCACCAAGCGAGCATATTGTGCCAATGATTAGCAAAGCTGTACTCAGGGTGATAGAAGCTCAGTGCAAACACCCCGATGTTGGCAGAGACTAAATTAATGATTACACCGACGAGACTAATGAAGTAGGCGATTTGGAGGCGGCTTTTTAAGTGCAGTGGGTGACCGAGCCAAGCTCTTAGAAGATAACCTCCAAGCAGTGCTTGTAATATTACGCCGAAGGCTATCATGCTGACTGCAATTGTGTTCGGTACAGAGAGTTCGGTGAAGCTCCAACCATGAGCGGTTGTCCAATTAAACGCGATAGATGCAACGGCTAACCCTGGTACAAATCGCCACCCCCAAAAAAATACCCCGACCAAGGCCACGCCAGCAGGAAGCCATATCGGTAACACCTGATCTTGAAAAGCGAACACAGTCAATAACTTGCCAAATACAAAATAGCTCAACATGAGGATGATGTAACTGAGCTGTGATTGCCATTGATGCTTAAAGTTCATAAGTCATAGTTGTATTGAATTTTGATTGTAGCCACTAAGTATAGCTGGCGGAGATGAGAGGGTAGCTATTCGCACATGCTACTTTGTATTCTGCCAGTTACGTGTGTTCGAATAATGTAACTCTATGAGATAATGTGGATTATTTATTAAAAGAAGTAAAGTGTCGATTGTTATTTGCAAGATAAGAAGCGCATAGGATAGAAAGTGCAGATATAAAAAAACCGCTTTAAAAAGCGGTTTTTTTATAAGTAATGGCGGAGAAGGAGGGATTCGAACCCTCGATAGGGCTACAAACCCTATACTCCCTTAGCAGGGGAGCGCCTTCAGCCACTCGGCCACCTCTCCGGCGCAAAACTGTAAAATATGGCGGAGAGATAGGGATTTGAACCCTAGATACGCTATTAACGTATGCCGGTTTTCAAGACCGGTGCTTTCAACCACTCAGCCATCTCTCCATGGGCAAAGATAATACTCAGCGAATTTGTTGCTGTAAACCGTTTTTAAACTGTTTGGCCAAAAATTAAACTAAATTTGTGAAATTAATTAATCATTGCCTAAAAATGAAGTAAATTGAGGTATTTGAAATGCACATGAGTAAAAATTAAAGTGCTGCGGTTGGGAGTTACAGCACTTTAAACATAAACTTATTTATAAAGCGTTACATGACTTAACGCCAGCAATTTACCTAGTCGGCTTAACAATGACATCCAGTCAAAAGTAACTTTTGCTGGTTCGATAGTGACGGTGTTTGCTTGCGTGTTGCTGCACGCAGCAGCTGAATTAAGCATGTTGACTCCTGCTTTATAGGTTGAATGAAAAACAAGGCTATTTTGCGCGCAAGCTGAGCAAAAATAAAACGATAAAAATTGTTTTTTCGGATAAAAAAAACTAATCCAATAGTTGTTTTTGCATGTGTTCTCTTGTAATTTTATTCAAGTTACAAAATGAAATGTATAACAAAAATTTTATTGCCATCATTGTCTTAGTGTGTTTTTGGGTTTTTGCTTGAAAGTGGGTTTGAATAATTATTCAAGTTAATTAATTTTGTTTCTAGTGAGGTTTTATGCTGGTGGTTGTTAAACCCGGCGATAGTCAATGTAAACAAGCGCATATTCACTGGTTGCAAAGGCAAAATGAAGTAAAAAAACTGCATTGTTATTGGTTTTACACAACGCCAAACTTCAACGATGACCTGAATAAATTGCGCCGGCTTGTTGCTAGGCATTGTTTATTGGTGGTTATAGGGGGGGATGGTACTATTCATTTAGCAGCTAACGCTTTGGTAGGATCGAGTTGTGAGCTTGCTATTTTACCTGCGGGCACAGGTAATGATTTCGCTCGTCAATTTAATCGCACAACCATGCAGTGGCGAGAAAGCGTTTTTTCTCATCGCAAAAGTCAGATTGATGTTGGGTTTATTAATCAGCGTTATTTTATCAATGTAATGGGGCTTGGTTACAGTGCGCATGTAGTTAACGCCGTAAATAAAAGCAGTAAACGACACCCGTTAAGTTATATTTGGGCAGCACTCAAAGCGCTTTTTTCCTACCAAGGTGTATTTGTGCGTGTTGCGGGCTCCAAGGTTAATAAAAAAGTGATGATGTTGTTATTTGCAAATGGTCAATACTTTGCAGCTGGCATAAAGTGCGCGCCTAACGCGACGCTGCACGATGGGTGTCTACAAGTTGTCAGTGTATCGCCCGACTCGCATTGGGCACGAGTAAAGACCTTTTTAATGATGCTATGTGCTAAACATGAGAAAATTAGTTGTGTCTCTGTCAGTTGTGGCCGCCACTTTGACATAGTGACGCCCGATCTCGACATCGAAGCGGATGGAGAGTTGGTTGGCAAAACTCCAGCGGTTATTGGCATTCGCCAAAAAGCGCTTACGTTACGGGGTTGAGATTGCAAGCTAATTAAAAAAGCCGATATAAATCGGCTGTTAGGTAGGGAGATAGATATTTGTTAATGCTTTAGGTTAAAGAGCTGATAACCTGAAAATGCTGGTATTTGCTGTTGTAGTTGAGACTCTGTTTTGGCAATAACGGAAAACTGTCCACATAGTGCATTAGCTTGTTGCTCTATATTCTGAGCTTGCATATGTACCTTGTCTTCAATTTGCTGGCCCATGTCTTTCATTCGTTGCTCGAACGCCGCCATATCACCACCGGAATTGCTCATTTGCGAGCCAATGGCCATTAGAATACTACCAATTGATTCCATCATGGCACCTTCTACTGCTGTTTCGATCCTCTCTTCAAACTGTTGTTCAAAATTACTGCCAAACTCATTGAAAGTTTTTTCTCCCATAACAAAAGCGCCTTGCTGATAAAAAGTTTCGCTGACCTCACTCTCTACGTCTTTAAGTAAAGAGCTCAAAGAGCCAAACTCTTTTAGTTCGAATGCATTAGCAACCTCTTCAAGTGCCACACCCGCTATTTTAATGCCATCAAGCGCTATATTGGCCACTTGTGGAAGTTTTGCTCTGAGTTCATCTGCGTAGTTTGCAACAGCGGTTTGCTGCTCTGTATTTAAGGCTATTACAGCACCATCAATGAATACTTGTCCGTTGTCAGTAATGCGCAGCTTACTATTATTGTTGCTGTTAGTGATGAAGAGTTCATCAGGTGTGATACGAACATCATTTTGAAAGTCTACTTCACACTGCTCTGAACTAAATTGTACATGTGTGTTGTCCGCCTGTGAGTGTGCAAAAGATGCTGAGCTCAATGTCATTGCTGCTAATAATGCGATTTTTTTCATTTGATAAACCCTTAACGAGAATAGATATACCTATGACTATTCAAGTCTGATGCCAATAATTAAAATATATAAATATCAATTGGTTAATGTTTTTCTCTCACATTGGTTTGAAATTAACGTTTAGTTTTTTGACCATAATTTAGCTAGTTTGACTAAAACAAGAACAGTGATAAAAATTTTTTATTAAAACGATAAAAAACTCTCACTTTTCAGATTTGTTTTTTCCAGCTAAATACTCATTTAGGTGAACAGATCACATTAAGGTGCTTATGTATTCACCGAGTAACTATTATTAACACTTATTGGAGTGGGTTGTGGGTAAGACATTTTCTTATGATGCGCTTGACGATGATTTTGTAGATGACGAATACGAGAACCTCGGTCGTAATCAGCATGATAAGCAAAAGCGAAAGGTAAAGAAAAAGCTCGATGACTATCTTGAACAAAAGCGCTTGCGCAAAAATTTAGGTGAAGATGATTTCGATTATCTTGATTAGTTAAAAAGGAGGCCTCGGCCTCCTTTTTAATGCCTACTTATTTGAGTGCTAATTCAATATGTTTAACGAGCTTTACGGGCTTTGTGGTTGGCGAAAAGCGCTTTTGTGGTACACCATCGCGACCAATAAGAAACTTAGTAAAGTTCCATTTTATTCGTTTGCCGAAAACCCCCGGTAAAGTGTTTTGCAGATAAGTGAATAGCGGATGTGCATGTGGTCCATTGACCTCTACTTTTTCCATCATCGTAAAGTCAACGCCGAAATTAATCAGGCATCCTTGTTGGATCTGTACAGCATCACCTGGCTCTTGCCCGCCAAATTGATTGCATGGAAACCCCAGAATGACTAAGCCTTGCGCTTGGTACTGTTGGTGCAGTGCCTGAAGCCCTTCATACTGTGGTGTGAAGCCACACTCGCTGGCTGTATTAACGATCAGCACAACTTTATTTCTGAGTTGCTCTAAGTCGAATGGCTGTCCCTGCAATGTGGTTGCGGTGAACTGATAAAGGTTGGACATGTTCGATTTCCTTTGTGTCTATTCAATATTTGATTTGTTAGGGAGTAGCAAAGCTGTCGATTAAAAACTCAATGAGTAAGCGCACTCGATAAGGCATCAGATCTCTACGCGGATAAACAAGCCAAGTGGCCCCATCATTTACCTGAAATGACTCTAATACGTACTCTAGCTTACCCTGATCAACATAAGGTTGAGCAATGTCCTTGGCTAAATGGGCGACTCCCAATCCTGCCAAACATGCGTTGATAAGTGCAAAAGAGTTGTTGCTGCGCCAGTTTCCTGCGACTTTAATTTCTTCTATTTGATCACAGATGTTAAAGCGCCAGCGCCCTTGCGATGCTGATAAGCAGTTATGTTGACATAATTCGTATGGGTGACGAATGTTACCGTGGATGTTTTGATAGCCTTTACTGACCACCCATGTCATGGGGCGTGGGCACAATTTGCGAGCGATTAAATTAGAGTCTTGAAGTAAGCCAAAGCGTATTGCGAGGTCAAATCCCTCTTCGACTAAATCAACATTGCGATTATTGAAGTCAATATCCACACTGACCTCAGGGTAAACTTTGATAAACTCAGCGATTCGAGGAGTCACATGATTGGCGACAAACTCGCCAGCGGCTGCAATCTTGATCTGCCCTTTAGGGGTGTTTTGTACACCTTGGACATGGTTGGTTGCATCAATCAACTCTTGTTGTATCACCTTTAACTTAGTGGCATATTGCCGCCCGGCATCGGTTAAGTTTTGTGAGCGTGTTGTTCGCTGGATGAGTGTTGTACCTAAGCGCTTTTCTAGTTGTTGGATCTGGCGACTTACATACGATGTTGATGTTTCGAGTTTTTCGGCCGCTTTACTAAAGCTACCTTGCTCTACGACAGCAAGAAACACCTCAAGACCTTGCCAAATAACCATAGGTTCACCAATTTTTAGACAATAATCTAATTATAATGGATTTATTATTGCTATGAGGCAAAAGTTATTTGTGTGTCTAGTGTGTTTGTTATGGCTGCGTTTGACTACACTAGTATTCTTAAACGACAGGCGGGTATTAACCTGCCCTATGACTGCGATGAGCAATTTATGGAGCGAAACATGCTAAATTTCAGCTTTGTTAACCCAACGCAAATACACTTTGGCGAAGGGCAAATATCTAGTTTAACTTCCAGCATCCCTCAAGATGCTAAAGTACTGGTTGTGTATGGTGGTGGTAGCATTAAAAAAAATGGTGTGTATGAGCAAGTAAGTAACGCGCTTAATGCTCACACTTGGGGTGAGTTTGCTGGCATTGAGCCTAACCCGAGTTATCAAACTTGTATGCAAGCGGTTGCTATGGTACGAGAACAAGGGTACGACTATATCCTCGCAGTGGGAGGCGGCTCGGTTATTGATGGTTGCAAATTTATTGCCGCAGCGGCGTTGTTTGATGGAGAACCGTGGGACATTCTGGGCAAAGGCGCAGAGGTCAAATCTGCTTTACCATTAGGTGTGGTTTTAACCTTGCCAGCCACAGGTTCTGAGTCAAATAGTTTTAGTGTTATCTCGAATAAAGACACAAACGATAAGTTGCCATTTGCGACTACCTTAGTTCAGCCACAGTTTGCGGTACTCGATCCAGATGTTATGAAGACTCTGCCTGAGCGCCAGCTTGCCAATGGGGTGGTTGATGCGTTCGTGCATACGATGGAACAATATTTGACTTACCCCGTTAATGCAAAAGTGCAAGACCGCTTTGCTGAAGGGTTATTGCTCACTCTAATGGAAGAAGGGCCGAGCGTGTTTGGTCAGGATGTCTCTTATGAGGTACGAGCTAACGTCATGTGGTCGGCCACGATGGCCCTCAATGGTTTAATTGGTGCAGGTGTCCCACAGGATTGGGGAACACATATGATTGGACACGAACTCACTGCGGTTTATGGGCTAGATCATGCTCAAACGCTTGCGATTGTTTTGCCTCGTATGATGGAAGAGCAAAAAGAGCCCAAGCGAGACAAACTACTACAATATGCGCAACGCGTACTGGGGCTGGATACTTCGGATCCTGACGCGGCTATCGAGCAAGCGATTGCAAAAACCGAAGCCTTTTTTCACAGTGTTAATATGCCAACGCGTCTAAGAGATTATGGTCTTGGTGAAGAAGTGGCAGATAAAATTGTTGCTCAACTTGAGCGTCACGGCATGACAGCATTAGGGGAACACCAATCCGTAACACTTGATAAAAGTCGTAATATCCTGTTGCGAAGCGTGTGATAAAAATAGCTTGACGTGTTCAGTGTCACGTCAAGCAACTTGCTTATCAACAGCATCGCCCTTACTCGTCAATTCAAGTTGTTAAATTTGTCATTATTTTATACTCAGCCGGCTGTTTTTCCTGTCTTTCAAGAAGATATTTGTTAAGGTTGACAGCATAGAAAGCAAATTTAATCGTATAGGTTGGAGAACATAATGACAAAGGTGTGGGATGGATTCATTCGAGGCTTTCATTGGCTTTTGGTGATTGCGATTGCTGTGCTTTACGTAAGTGGTGAAGAAGGTTGGCTTGATGTTCATTTTGTTGCAGGCTACTTGCTGTTAGCGTTGATGTTCACACGTTTAATTTGGGGTGTGATTGGTAGTGATACCGCAAAGTTATCTGCGCTTATACATTCGCCAAAAGCTGCAATTTTATCGCTACGCAGTAATGAGCCGAGTGCGGGCCATAATCCCGCAGGGAGTTACATGGTGCTGCTCTTTTTTGTGCTAATTTTAGTGCAGCTATTCAGTGGCCTTATGAGTACTGATGATATTTTAGTAGAGGGGCCTTTAGTTGCATATGTTCCATCATCTTGGAGTGAAGTAGCCTCTAGCTTACATCATGACAATATCGATATTTTGTTGTTTGCAATAGCATTGCATGTTGTTGCAATAGTCGTTTATCGCTTACGCGGCAAAAACTTAGCTAAAACACTTTTGACCGGAAAAGAAAGCAATGTGTTACAACAGCCTAGAATGGTCTCTGGCAAGTGGGCTTATTTGATTTTTATAGTTTTATCTGTGGGCATACTGAGTGTCTGGGGGGGCGAGCCACTCAGTTCACTGTTTAGTTAAAAGTAAAGGCCTAAACTCTAACCGAGTTAGGCCTTTTAACTTTTAGTCTTTGAAAGATTTATGACAATCTTTACAACCTTTCGCCCAGTTTTTGAATGCTGGCCCAATTACAGCTTTATCACCAGAGCGAGCAGCCACAGCAAGCTCTTGTGCGTATTGCGCGAACATTTTTGCTTTTTTATCGAATGTCTCTTTGTCTGACCATATTGCAGGCAATGCGTCGGTGTCACCCTTATCTGAGCCCGCAATGAACGCTTCCCAAGGCATCGTAGATAATTGCGCAGCGCTATTTGCTCTTTTCTCAAAGCGCTTTGCATCGAAAGGAATTTTCCCTTTGAGCATATCCCCCATGTCACCAATCTGATATCGAATTAGCTGAAATGCGGCTTTACGGTATTCAATGGCATCTTCACTCGACTCAAACAAAGTATTCGCGTTTGCATTGAAGGTCATCAAGGCCACTGCTGCAATTATTATCTTTTTCATTTACTTACTCCATTAAATATCATATTAGGAACATTAGTGTTGCGGAAAACACTCTAGGAAGCAAGAGTAATGAGGTGAGCTCGTATGTGTCGCTTTTTGAAGGCGGTTTAACACACAGCTTTATGACAAAATTTATATGCGTTTACTTTTTTTTACATTAAATTTTTCTTACTAAACATGCGCTTATGTATTTTTGGTGTCACTTTGTGAATTTACTCCTACTTTTATGTCTCTTCTGTGTTGCTTGTGTCTACATGTTTACATTATATTAATTGTCCACTCGAATTTAAAAATAATAGCAACACATAGTAAACAATAAGTCCTAGGGGAAAACATGTCTAATATGATTAAGAAGACTGCAATAGCAGCGGCGGTAGGTGGTGTTATCCTATCAGCTAGTGTATCTGCACAAACAGCGCAGTTAGTGAACAAATATTCTAGCTTTCAAGCAGATAGAATTAACGTTAGTGATGTTCAAAAGCAAAAACCAGTTTCATACTTAGTTGTTTTAAAAGCAACTTCTTCAGCTGATTTATTCGCACAAGGTACTTACCAAGCTGGTGATGCAAGAGCGACTATTGCGCAAATCGAACGTATTCAAAACGCTGTTAGTCTTGAGTTAAGTAATTTAGACATTAATGCAAAAGTGATTGGTCGCACTAAGGTACTAGCGCCAACATTGATCATTGAAGCATCTGAAAAAACAGTAGAAAAGCTAAAGAATGATCCTCGCGTATCTAAAGTATTACCTATGTTCGAATCTGATCTGCACATTGAAGAGTCTTCAGATTACGTTAAAGCGACACCTGTGAGAACAGGTGGTGTTGCGACAGGTATGGGGCAAAAGGTTGCTGTTCTAGATACCGGTATTGACTACACGCACGCTATTTTTGATGGTGCAGGCACTGTGGAAGCATATGAGGCTGCGCAAGCAGATCCGACAAGTGTTTCATGGCCACAAGGTCAGGTTAAAGGCGGTTATGATTACATGCGTGATGATGCTGACCCAATTGAAAATGATCCTTCAATTGGTCCAGCAGAAGGTGACCCAACTAGCCATGGTACGTCAGTATCTCACTCGGTTACAGGCATAGCACCTGATGTTGAACTATACGTTTACTCTGTTTGTGGTGGTGGTTGTCCAGGTGCAGCACAAGCGGCAGCACTAGAAGCTGCTATGGATCCTAATGGCGACGGTGATATCAGCGACCGCGTTGATGTAATTAACATGTCACTTGGTGGCGAGTACGGTGATACTTATACACTTAGTGGTACTCAGTTCCTAATTCAACGTGCTGTTGACCTAGGTGTTAACATGGTAATCTCTGCAGGTAACGATGGCGATAACCCATTCCGCATTGGTGGTCCAAGTACTACACCGAATGCATTATCTGTTGGCGCAATGACGCACCCAACTATCCCTGAACCAATTGCTTCAGGTACAGTAGCTGGCTCTGAAACAGTTATTCAAGGCGCAAGTTTTGGCCCTCAAGGCGCATTTGAGATGACTAGTGATATGGCACCTCTAGTGTACCCTGATGTAAACCAAAACGGTTGTGACGCATTTGCGGATGATGTGGACTTTACAGGTAAAGCGGTATTGATCGACCGTGGTGCATGTGCATTCGTTACTAAAGTACTTAACGCGCAAGCTAAAGGTGCGGCGTTTGTATTTATTGCAAACAACAATAATGATGGCTCACCAGCGCCAATGGGTGGTAGTTCTGACGCTGTAACTATCCGTTCAGTAGGTATTAACTTTGAAGCTGGTGCTGCGTTGAAAGAGCAACTAGCTGCTGGTGCTGCAACGTATAGCGTTAAAGTTGAAATGAAAAACTTAGTTGGTGCAGTTGCAGATTTCTCTTCTCGTGGTCCTTCTATGGACGGCTTACTGAAGCCAGAAATTACCGCACCTGGTACTAATATCATGGTGGCTGCTACAGGTACTCAAAATGGTCTAGCACCTGCAACTGGTACTTCATTCTCTGGTCCAATGACTGCAGGTGCTGTTGCACTAGTTAGAGAAGCTTTACCTGAGCGTAATGCGTACGAAATTAAAGCTACGCTAATGAACTCTGCCAACCTAAACGTTACAAATGAAGCAGTAACGGTTAACCCTGATAGCGAGTTAGCGCCTATCAGTATGATTGGTGCTGGTTTAGTTGATGTTGAAAAAGCAGTAAACCTACCTGTTGCTGCTTGGGTACATCAAGAGAAATATGACACAAACCAAGCAGCATTATCATTCGGTTTAGTTCATGTTGAAGGTACTGCTGAATATACTAAAACTGTAACGCTGAAAAACTTCTCTGCGCAGGAAAGAACTTATAACCTACGTACTGAAGCGCGTTATACAAATGATGCTGATACGGGGGCAATTAGCTGGAATATCCCAGAGTCGGTTACAGTTCCTGCTGGTCAGACAGTTGAGTTTGACGTAACACTTACTATTGATGCATCTAAACTACCGGAATGGAAGCTAGGTAACCCGCTTGACGCTGATGACTTAGCAGCATTTAGCCCAGCATTAACACTTGCTGAATTCGATGGTGCTTTAGTATTCGATGACCCTGCTACAGAAGGCGATCATGACCTACACTTAGTATACCACGTGTTACCTAAAGCACATGAGGGCATCAAAGTAGGCTATGAGCTGGTTGATGGTAAGGTAATGGTAACTGTTGAGAACAACGGTTCTGCTGAATTTACCCCAATGACTGAACAACTTGTTGCACAGCGTGATGCAATGTCAAAAGAAGAGAAGTCATCAAACCTAGTTGCGACGACATTCAATGTTTATGAGAATGAAAGCTGTAACTCTGGTTTATGGTTCACTAACTCACTTGTACTTCGTGATAGCTTAGCGCATCAGCGTCAAGTTGGTGGTTATGAAACTCGTTTAGATGTTGATGGTGATGGTGTTCAAGACTACCTACTAGCACAATATAGTGATGTTGGCCGTAGTGCTGCGATCCCTGGCCGTACGCGTACAGCCGTTGCACCTTTAGTTGATGGAGCTCCAAATTGGGGTCAAGCTTGGGTAACACCATTCGCTCACGAAGGTGGTTCTAACACTGTAACCTTTACCGGTTGTGCTGAAATGATTGGCTTGTCATCTGACAATCTAGGTCAAGAGATTGCGTTTGAGTCTCGTATTGGTTTTGGCTACGATTTAGGTATGTACTTCCCTGAATATGATGATGAGCTTTCTGGCACAGCTAAATTCGCTACATCAAGTGCTAAGCTGGTAACAGCATCGGGTGAAGCTGTTGCTAAGCTAGCTCCGGGTGCAAAAGCATATGTAAGCGCTGATGCGCCATTTGCCCTTGCAAGCGCGGATCTTTCAGGTGTTGTGGCTCCAATGACGGATGCTGTATTGAATAACCCAATGCCATTCGATGCACCAGTTCTTAATGGTGTAGAAGTGAGTGTTGCCGAAAATACAGAAACAGGCACTGTTATCGCTACACTAGCTGCTGAAGAAGTTGAAAATACCCTAGATATTTCTGAGTTCTATCTTAAATCTTCTACTCATGCAGGTCTATCTGTGAACGCTGCAGGTGAGATTGTTGTTGCTAACGGTGAGCTTCTAGATTTTGAAGCTGGTAATAACGAAGCGAAATTGGTTGTTACAGCAATCGATGTAATGGGTAATATCTCAGAGCCGGCTGAAGTGGTTGTAAATATCACTAACGTGGTAGACACAGAAGCTGAGCAGCCGCCAGTTGTTGACGTAACACCTGAGCCGAAGAAAAGCTCTTCAGGTTCATTAGCATGGTTAGCGTTACTAGCTGCACCATTTGCTGCACTACGTCGTCGCAAGCAAAAATAAGCCTTATGCTTGAACTAAAAACGCCAGTCTTTTGACTGGCGTTTTTGTTTTTAAATTTTTTATATTACCAGAGTATTTTATCTATCACATTTGGCTCTTCACCAATGAGTGTCTTGACGACTTGGTTGTGCTCATCAAGTAAGATCAGCCGCGGGATACCTGCATTTGCGTATTGGCTGTAAATCTCACGTTCAGGGTCTGCAATTAATGCAAACGGTAATTGATATTCATCATTAAATTTAGCTAAAGATTCGTTGTTTTCATTGCGACCAATTGCGATGATCTGTAAATTCTTGTCATTGATCAAAGGAGAAGCCTTTAACTCGTTCATGGCTCTTTGCGAATCACTGCACCATGTAGCAAATAAAATGATGAGTTTACGCTTGTTAGCTAGTGCGACTTTTTCGCCATTGATCGCAGTAAACGTATTATGCTTAAAGCGCTCTCCTTTGGTGATATAAGTTTCGTAGTTTTTGGGTGGGGCACTGTCTGCGTAAACTGTACTGCAGCCCGTCATAGTAGCGAGCAAAGCGGTGGTAAGTATGAAGTGGTTAACCTTTTTTATCATTATTATCTTCCTTTTAAGTGACTGATTTGGTTATACAGAATACCCTATTTTTAAGTAGGTACGAGAGAAATTATGTGGTTATATAGCGGGCTATTTCTGTCCGCTTTGAGCTCTGCAACTCTACTACCTGGTTCATCAGAAGTTTTATTGTCTGGGTTAGCGCTAACACAAAACGCAAACCTACTCATGTTATGGCTGATAGCCACTTTAGGAAATGTGCTGGGCAGTTGCATTAACTATTGGCTTGGACGACATGTGATGCACTTTAAAGATAGCCGCTGGTTTCCGGTGACGCAGCGTCAGATAGAAAAAGCGAACGCTCAGTACGCACGCTTTGGCAGCTACAGCTTGCTGTTTGCTTGGGTGCCGATTATTGGTGATCCTCTGACGGTCTTTGCCGGTATATTTAAAATGAGGAAAGGGCTTTTTTTGTTACTTGTCTCGTTAGGAAAAGGTTTGCGTTATGCCATGGTTATTGCTTTGGCTGTGGGGATTGAGCAGCTTTTTTAGCTGCTCAGCGATGCCAGTCTAAGGTTAATGATACAGAGTCTGCAAATCTTAAAGCATGTGGCTTATCCACTTTAACCTTTGCGTAGGTAACCGTCGGGTGGCGATGACACTGTGTAAGAATGTCGCTAACCAGCTTTTCTAGAAGCAAGAAGTGACCATCTTCAACTAATTTTATGACTGCCTTTGTGACAGTTTTGTAATTGAGTGCGTGATCAACTTCATCATGGGTCACGCAAGCGGTGTCTGCAGGGTAGTGGATCTCAATGTTTACTACCACATCTTGCTTTTTTTCACGCTCTTCAGGGTTAAAGCCAATATAGGTGCGCAACCTTAGGTTTGTGATGTTAATTATGGCATTTTGCATAGGCTATCCTTAGTTTTTTACCAATTGCAGAAACTCATTACGGGTTTTGGGGTCTTCTCTAAAGTTACCCAACATAACAGAGGTACGCATTTTGGAGTTTTGCTTTTCTACACCACGCATCATCATACACATGTGTTTTGCTTCCACGATGACGCCAACACCTTTTGCACCCGTCACTTGCTCGACTGCCTGCGCGATTTGATGCGTGAGCTGCTCTTGAATTTGGAATCGGCGCGCGTACATGTCTACAATGCGCGCGAACTTTGATAGGCCTAATACTTTCCCGTTCGGGATATATGCAATATGACAACGGCCAACAAATGGTAGTAGGTGGTGCTCACACATTGAGTACAACTCTATATCTTGTATTAAAACCATGTCATCTGCATCTGAAGTGAATACTGCATTGTTGGTAATTTCTTCAAGCGTCTCTCGGTAGCCCTTGGTTAAGTACTCCATCGCTTTGGCTGCTCGCTTAGGAGTTTCAAGTAGCCCCTCACGGTTTTCATCTTCTCCTACTGCGGCAATAATTTGTTTGTAACTGTTTTTTAAGTTGTCGTGCATAATAGTCTCTGTTTATTTAAGGTGGCGACCGCCATCGACTGGAATTGTGCGTCCAGTGATGTAGTCGCTGCTCATTAGTAGCTCAACGCTATTTATTATTTCTTTGCAGCCTGGCTCGATACCCATTAAAGATTTTTTTAATGTTTTAGCTTTATACTCTGGCGTGTCATGTTGGTTAAAAATGATCAAGCTTGGTGCAATGGAGTTGACTTTGATATCTGGTGCAAACTTACTTGCAAAAGAGCGAGTTAGGTTGTCAAGAGCGGCTTTGCTGGCAGCATAAGCAATATGCTTTGGGCTTCCTGTTTCAACCACATAATCTGTTAAATGGATAATGTCACTTACAGCCGAATACGCTAAAAGTAAGTCTGCGAGTGCTAAATTAAGCTGATAAGGCACTTTGGCATGAATGCGCATCATGCTATCAAAAAGGCTATCAAAGTCAGGGTTATTTGCTTCACAATCCCAACTTGATGCGTTGTGAATAACTGCGCGTAATGCTGAGTAATGCGAACGCAAAGTCGTCTCTAATTGCTCGATAGCGTGTGCGTCGCTAAAATCTATGTTTATGCAGTGCACACCGCTTTGCTCCAACTCATCAATCACATTGTGTCGGGTACGGTATGTTACTACGACAGGCTGTTTTGCTGCTACGAAATGCTGTGCCATAGCCAATCCGATGCGCTGCCCAGCGCCAGTGATCAAAATCGGTGCGGTCATGTAGACGTCTTATCCTCTGAAAAATATCAATAAGTTAACTATAACGTAATTTTTACGTCATGTTGTGATTTGTCGATCACATGAACGCTATAGATATTTGTTTGATGGTAAATTTTGCATAAATAACCAAGACCCCAATGAATGAATTTGAGTGCTAGCTTTAGCAAAGCGCAACGATACATAGTGATGTAGCGTTACGAAATAGTGAGATTTCCGATGTGTTGTTCAGCGCTCCTGATTTAAAAACAGTGCTCTAATATTTAGAGAGTTGGCATGATTTTATTTAAGTGTTTACCAAGGAAGCTAGATATTGTAGCTAGGCTGAAATAAAAAACACACTGCCATGTTAGCTGCAGTGTGTTGTCCTTAGTACGAAAAACCTGATAACTGCCTAAGTGTTATAAAGCGTCGTAAACCGTAGGGATCGCTTGTCTCTTGTGCTGAGTACGCTCATAAATTGCAATCAATTTTTCTTCAACGCTCGGGGCGACATCTCTGCCTTCCAAAAAGTCATCAATTTGGTCATAACTTAGTCCGAGCGCTTCCTCGTCAGTTAAACCAGGTCTGTCGCACTCTAAATCGGCTGTTGGCGCTTTAGTTACTAGCTCAACAGGCGCATTTAAATGCGCAGCTAAACTGCGAACCTGGCGTTTGGATAAACCAAACAAAGGCGCTAAGTCACAGGCTCCATCTCCAAACTTGGTATAAAAGCCGGTGATATTCTCGGCGCTGTGATCTGTGCCAACAACGAGGCCGTGAGTCAGCCCTGCAATTTCATATTGAGCCACCATACGTTGGCGGGCTTTTACGTTGCCTTTCACAAAATCGACGGAAGTTGGCGCGGGGATCGACAATTGAGATGAGTGCATTGCGTGCATTGCTTGTTCATGCATCGCATCGACTGCAGGTTTAATATTAACCGTAATGCGTTGCGAGGGTTTGATAAAATCTAAAGCAAGTTGTGCTTCTTCTTCATCTGCTTGCACGCCATATGGTAAACGCATTGCAATAAACTGATATCGGTCAGTATCGTGCTCCGCATTAAGTTCATCTACTGCTAGTTGGCAAAGTCTACCGCATGTTGAAGAGTCAACACCGCCACTTATGCCTAAAACTAGGGTTTGGCAGTGTGCTGAAACTAAGCGTTGTTTAATAAAATTAATTCTACGAGTGATCTCATATGCCACATCTATTTGTGGCTGTACTTGCATTTCTGCCAGTATCGCTTGGCGCATTTTGTGCTCCTCATTGCCAATGCTGTTTGGGATTATTATGTTGTGATTGGCTTTTAATTTAAAGCCCCAAGTGTTGTTTGATGTCTGCGAGTTCTTTTTTAAGTAGCTCTATTTCTAATAGTAATGCGTCTAACTCTGGCGTTTCTAGCTCTTTGTGAGGGGGCGCTGTGTTCGTGGCCAAGTGTTCCGTATTTTGAAACAAGTGTACATAGCGACTTTCACGTTTGCCAGGTTCACGAGCAAGCTTCTTTACGAAGCCTTCAGTTTGTAGTTTTTCTAACGCCTGCTCTACTTCACTTACATGAGTAAAGTTAGCCAACCTCGCACTGCGAGTACGTAATTCACCCGGCGTCTGCGCGCCTCTTAACAATAGCAGGCAAACAATGGCTCTTTGTTGCTCGCTAAATTGCATACGGCTAAATTCGGTGTTGCAAAATCGATGGGCATATTTATCGACTCGTCCAGATAGTCCTTCATCGATTGTAACAATATGCTTTGATTTTAGCGTCTCGACGGCGTCTATCACCTGCGATTCTGTTAGGCTCATGACTGGGTCACGATTGGACTTTTGATTACAGGCGTTTGTTAGTGCGTTGAGCGACAATGGGTAATGCTCGGCAGTGGTTGTTTGTTTTTCTAGTAGACAGCCAACGATACGCTGCTCAACTTCACTTAATTCCATATCTATGCTCACGATGTTTTTTTATCACTGTACGCTATTGGTACTGTTTTGTTTAGCTTCATTTTGCCAATGCCTTAGCTTTTCCTCAAGTTCATTTACTTTTATCGGTTTAGAGACATAATCGTCCATGCCCGCTGCAAGACACTTTTGTCTGTCTCCTTGCATCGCGTTAGCTGTAAGTGCAATTATCGGAGTGTGCTTATGTTGCTCTCCAACACCACCACTGCGAATTAAATGGGTTGCTTGATAGCCGTCAAGCTCGGGCATAAGGCAGTCCATTAAAATAACATCGTAAGGACGTTTTCTCTCTTTTAAGTGCTCAGTGGCTTGTAACCCATCTTCTTTACATTGAGCGTTAATACCGAATCGGCTTAAAAGTTTCAGTGCAACAGTTTGGTTTACTTTATTGTCTTCTACTAATAACACGTCTAGGTTGCTAATATCTGAGGTTATATCATCATCGCTAGGGTGCTCATATGTCTCAATTTGGCAAAGCTTGAGCATATCTGTGGGGGTTAAAGGTCTTAGCAGCGTTAGGCTTGGCTGCAATGGTAAAAACTCAGTATCGGTTATTAGCCGATTGCTTAGTACCGCAAAGTTTGCTTTTGATGATTGCTGTAAATGATGTAGTTTCTCTCGTTGTGCGTGTGATGCGGTTGCTAATTGCTCAGCAGCGATAATCAACGCAGGATGAGTTAATTGGTTATTATCAATATACTCTAACGTATTTGCGATTGATTCAGTATGGAGCAATGACATTCCCCAGATGTCAAACAGATAGTGTTTTTTTGACTCTGTCATGAGTAATGGGTCTACAATGATCAAGGCGTCACAGTTAAATGTTTTGGGTGATACTGGTTGAGGTTCATGCAGTTCGATATAAAAGCTGAACGTGCTACCTACGTCAACTTTACTGTAAGCGTTAAGATTGCCCCCTAAAAGCTCGCACAGTTGACGTGCAATAGTGAGTCCTAATCCTGTCCCACCAAACTTGCGCGTAGTTGAAATATCAGCTTGGGTAAAAGAATCAAAAATTTTACTCAGTTGAGACTTACTAATACCCACTCCAGTATCTTCAATATTGCACCATAGGCGAGTATGTTGTGCTTGTTCTTCTGTGTAACAAGTCAGTGTAACCGTGCCATTCTCAGTGAACTTAATCGCGTTGCTCAACAGGTTGTTAAGTACTTGTTTTAGTCGGTGAGGGTCTGTTTTGGCGCACTCTACTTTGAGGTTATGCGTATCAAGAATTAGCCTTGTCTGTTGCTCTTGTGCTTTGGGGGCGAAGTTACTGATACTGTCGCTTATCACTTGGACTAAATCGCATTCAATAATATCCACTTGCAGCTTGCCCGCCTCAATTTTAGAAAAGTCTAAAATGTCATTAATAATGGTAAGTAAGGATTCTGCTGAGTTTTTTGCCAGTTGTAGGTGATGTGTTTGTGATGGTGATAGTTGGGAGTGGGTTACTACCTCTAACATACCTAGCACGCCATTTAACGGAGTGCGTATTTCATGACTCATGCTAGCTAAAAATTCAGATTTCATTTTCGCTGATTGTTGGGCAAGTTGCTTTTCCATCACAGCTTGCTGGCGTGCTTGTTGTTGTTCTCTACTCGCAAATAAGCTGCCTAAAGTTGCCGCAACAGCGCGTATAAGTTTTTCATCTGTATTGTCCCATGCAACATGAGGGTGCCTGTATTCAGCGCATAAAAAGCCAATTGCATGTCCCTTGTATGCAATGCTACATCCAAATATAGCGTTCACTTCATAGGGGCTCAAATAAGTATCTCTGAGCTCTTGCGTACAGGGGTGGGTGTGTGCAAAGTTCGCCGAGATTATTTGCTGTTTGAAAATTGCTGCGAAAAGTTCGGGCAATTGTTTTTTTCGCCAAGGGGGAAAGTATTGCAAGTCTTCTTCACGCGTATTACTAAAAGCCGTAGGTATAAGCAAAGAACCATCGGCATTGAGCAGCCAAATACTCGCTCTTTGCGCTGCTAACCCTTCGCATACTATTTTGATTGCGATTCGTTGCGCAGGCTCGAGCTTTAAGTTTAATACCGCCTCATGGCTGCTTAAACGCGCGAGTAGTTCATTGTTTTTGGCAACTTTATTGTGCTCAATCTCAAGGCATTTTCGGTCATGGATATTCTGCACTGAGCCATAGAGCTGGCTAGTATACTTCCCATGCCTAACCGCTCTTCCTTTGACCAGCAGCCAACGTTCATTGCCTTGAGCTGTTTTTATTAACATTTCTTGCTCAAAATCTATGCCTTTCTTTATTGCGCTATCAAAAGTGTCTTGCATTAACCGACGTTGCGCACCAGCAACAAAAAACTCGGTTGTCGCAATCCACGATGGTTTGTAGTTGGTTGGCACCTCAAAGATTTCTTTAGTGACTTCAGACCAAGAAATATTTCGCGTTTTTAAGTTGATGGTCCACGCTCCAACTTCAGCTAAGGCCCCCATGCTGCTTAATGAATGAGCGTTGTCTTGTAATTGCTCTAACAGTCGATTAAAAAATATGAATGCAGTAATGAATAGTAAAATGATGGTGGCCAAAGCGAGGCGAAATGGCCAAATTGTTGCACTTTTTGGTTGCCAACCACCTCTAGGGTAGACATACAGTTTCCATTGCCCTGCTGCCACTGCAATATTAAAAGTCAGCGGATCTTCGAGCACGATGCTACTGTCTCCGTAAAAAAACTCACCTTGTTTATTTTTACTGTTGCGTCCTTGTACGGCGACATCGTAGTGATTTTTTAAGTCCTCTAATCGGGCTTTTGCAAAGAGCGCTTTAATGTCTATAACGACAGAGAGTAACCCCCAGAAATTAGCGTTTTTATCCGTTACTGGTACGCGTGCGATCAGGGCTTTTCCGCCTTGTAATAGCTCTAACGGGCCTGCAAGTATGATTTCCCCCGAATCTCTAGCTTCAATTGCTTCAATACTTTGTGTTGGGTGGGTTAAGTAGTTAAGGCCAAGAGCTTTCTCGTTGCCTTTGAGAGGATATATAAATTGCAAAAGCATATCGGGGGCAGCACCGATATTTCTAAGTACGCCGCTGGAGCGAAATAAAGGATCAGCAATGCGCTCAAAAGTTGCTTGCGTGAGCTGCTCTTCTTGCGCAACTGCAATGGCGAGCCCTCTGACCAATTGTATATTCGTTGCCAGAATACCTTCAATCTGCGTACGATAGACATTAACTGTTTCGTAAGTTCTACTTTTTTCTTCTTGTACTAGCTTGTTGTAATTAACAGTATCAACGTACCAGCCAAAGGCAACAATCGCACCAAGTAATAGCCAAAAGCTAATTTTGATGGACTGCGTCTTCCTTGGTGCATTCGACAGATTTGCAAACATTACTTATCGAGAGTTATTGAACGTCTGATAACTATAGACCACTGCGTATTTTATAAACAGCCAGATAGGAGAATAAAATAGTGATTATTGTAACTATTGAGTTTTATAAATGCTTGGTAGTTATGGCAAGTTTTGTTGATTTTAACTACTGTAAATGGGCAATAAGCTAAATGTCATAAATGGCTGTTTAAACTAAGAACTCATCAATATAAAGAGAAAAGGATATGCTTAAGTTACTCAAGTGGATACTAGCGGTTACCATAGTTATTGTAGTTGCGCTTACGGCAACGTTATATGGTGTACTTTCGTTAAGTTTGCCCCAACTTGATGGGAAACAAGTCAGTAAAGGGGTGGCTTCTGAGGTCGCTATAAATCGCGACGAGTTGGGGCAGGCAGTTATTCATGCTGATAATCGTCAAGATGCTGCATATGGTCTGGGGTATGCACATGGTCAAGACCGATTTTTTCAAATGGATTTATTACGGCGAAGTGCCGCGGGTGAGCTAAGCGAGTTATTTGGTGACGCTGCCGTACAGCTTGACGAACGAATGCGTTTTCATCAATTCAGAAAGCGCAGTGAACTTATTGTGAAGGCGCTCCCTGAGCGCCATAGGCTGGTCTTACAAGCTTACGCGCTAGGAGTCAACGAAGGCAGGTTGCAAGCAGGGTTTGATAGCTTTGAATACTTGTTAACGGGAGCCCCACAATTAGCTTGGCGGTCTGAAGATAGTATTCTGGTTATTTTTGCGATGTATTTAGACTTGCAAGCCGCTACCTTCCAGCGTGATCAGGCGCTGATTCAGCTTGAAAGTCTATTTACAGAGAAGATGAGGCGGTTTCTAACCCAGCCAAGCCAATATCAGGCTGCCTTAGATGGCTCGAAACTACCACCATCACCTATTTTACCTCCTGAGCTGAATGAAACAGGGCAGCACGCACAGGTAACAGATATTATTTCCCTACCACACTTTGGTAGTAACAATTGGGCGGTTACAGGGCAACTCACCCAGACAGGAAAAGGCATGTTATCTGATGACATGCACTTGGGGTTGAATGTGCCTGCCATTTGGTATCGTGCGCAGCTTAACTACAAAGAGAATGGCAAGGCTGTTCAGGTAACCGGTGTATCCTTACCTGGGGCTCCCTCTATTGTGGTGGGGAGTAATGACAATATAGCTTGGGGTTTTACCAACGGCTATTTGGATACAGCTGACTGGATAGAGTTGGATGAACAGGCAAAAACGTGGGTTGTGACTGAGCAAATCGCACTGCCTAAAGGGGCTATGCATCAGTACCAACTGACAATGAGTGAGTTCGGTCCAGTTAAGTATTTTAATGGCAAAAATTACGCTCTGAGCTGGGTGGCACATCAACCCTATGCTGTTAACTTGAATTTATTAGCATTAGAGCAGGCCGACTCGGTAGCTGATGCGATGCGTTTAGCGCCTGCGGTTGGTATTCCAGTACAAAACCTGATGGTGGTAGATGCGCAAGGTAGCGCAGGTTGGCAGCCTATTGGGGCGCTCCCTGCGCGAACAAACCCTTCAGAAGTTGCAATCAAAAAGAAGGAGTATTCACCGTTGTGGCAACAGAATGAAGTCAGTAGACCGAGAGTACTCAACCCTGAAAAACACAGGCTTTGGAGTGCCAACGCTCGGGTGGTGTCTGCTGTTGAACATCAGCGTTTTGGAGATGGTGGATATGCGCTTGGGGCAAGAGCGCAGCAGATCAGAGATAGATTACATGAAAAGTCGCAATTTTCAGAACCCGATTTCAATCAACTACAACAAGACAATGAAGCGCGATTTCTTGCGCCATGGCATACACATCTAACGCAATTACTAAGTGCTACAACGCAGCTTCAAGCTCGCTACAACAACGATTTAAAACATTTAGAAAATTGGCAGGGGTGTGCATGCGCATCATCAGTTGGTTATACGCTTGTTCAGCGCTTTAGAGAAGCACTGATCAATGAGGTATTCGCACCAATAGAAGATGAAATGTTGTTGCATGACAGCTCGTTAAAATATATTAAAAATTACCTTGAACCCGGGCTTTGGCAATTGCTAAATAGCCAGCCGGAAAGTTGGTTAAATGGCCACAAGGACTGGCGTAGCTTACAATTGAGTGCATACGAGCAAGCTAAACAGCGACTTTCTCAACAGCATGGTACTGATCTGGCTGCTTGGCGCTGGGGAGAAGTGAATGCTTTATACGTGCAGCATCCGTTTAGCCAGCAGCTCCCGATATTAGGTGGTATGCTAGATATGCCAAAAGTCAGTGGATTTGGCGATACCTTCATGCCAGCAGTGCAACAACCTGACTTTGGGGCATCGCAGCGCTTTATTGCACAGCCCGGTGCTTTAGACAACGCGATTATGACGGTTGCTGGTGGACAAAGTGGCCATCCACTTTCGCCATTTTATCGGGCTGGCTTTGAGGCCTATGCGCAGGGCGAGGCGACCCCTTTATTACCGGGTGCAATAATGCATCAAATTAGGATATTGCCAGAACCCGATTAGAGCTTAATGAACAAGGGGCGCGACAGAAATGGTATTCCTGCCCTTATGCTTACTTTTATAAAGGGCGATATCTGCTTGCTTTAGCACCTCTTCAAAATCGCTTTGGGCTTGCCATAGGGCAAGCCCAAAGCTCATTGTGACTTGCAAAGAGCCTTGGGCAAACGTCATTGCTTCGATAGCTTGTCGTATTATCTCAAGATGCTTTTGTGCTTGTGATTGTGAGCAGTTAGGAAACACAAGCAAGAACTCTTCACCTCCCCAGCGTACCGCTATGTCTGCACTATTGATGTGCTGACTGAGGCATAAAGCCACGCGTTCGATAACCTCATCACCTTGCTCATGGCCATAGACATCATTCACTTGTTTAAAGTGATCGATGTCGGCCATCACAACGCAAATAGGGTGCTGGTGGTTAATGCAACTTTTGTAAGCTTGTTGTATTAAGCCTTGCGCGTAACGGCGATTAAACAAGTGAGTCAGTGAGTCATGCGCTGCTAACACCTCTAATTCGTGTTGTTGATTGACGGTTATTTCTCTTATTAATCCGATGGTATAAATCATCGGGATACCGCAAATGATAACGTTTGCAAAGTGTAAGTATGGCGCCATTTTTTGGTAATCAATTGGCTGCAAAGGTAAGTTAAACCCAATGTAGGTATAGGCAAAAATAACAATAATGGCAGTACACCAAATGATGGCTTGTTTTAACTTAAGTTGGGTGTCAAGAAGTAGTAAGCACGACGCGGTCCAAAGGTAGAACTGAAAACCATAATCAGTGCCAATGACAGCACATACTAGCACAGAATGAATCGTCACCTCTAAACTAAAAACCCGCAACGCCAGTGATTGCTGGTTTCGCTCTAATAATTTAATACCAAACCACCAAGTAGCGACGCTTAACACGTTGAAAGCGCCAAGCAGCGGCACTTCTATGTACCAAAAAGCATAGATAAGACAGGCGTGCAAGGCCATGCAATACCACGCAACCTGAGTAAGCAAGCGACTTTTTAACTGCTCTATTTTATTAGGTTGTTGATGGGGGTGCTGCAATTATGCCTCCTTGAGTGATAGATATTTTAGGTACCTTTTGCAGGCTACACTGGCTGAGCAGGCGCTTCAAAATGAAAACTGAATTATGAGTATAGAAGACTCTGAGAATTTTTTATGTCGTGGAATTAATAACACTTTTGGGGGCGGCTATTGAAATTTATATAGCTATGACGATGTTTTTATTTTGATAGTGTTCACTGGCACTCGCTTAATCACAGTGTTAATGTAAACTTTTCAAAGGCCTATGAATTCTTAATGTAAGTCGTTTTTGCAAACAGAGTTTGTTACTTAAGTTGTTGTTATCTTGGAGGGAGTATGTCGATAGAAAAAGCACGCATTACGCTGTGTAATATCAACAAAAAAGATTATCCACAAATAAAAACCTTGATGGATGAGGCATATCCCGACTTAGGTGGTGCTTGGCCAAGTCATACGATATTTAGACTAATTGACCAGTTTCCTGAAGGTCAAATAGGTATTTTAGATGAAGGTCGTTTAGTTGGACTTGCGCTCAGTGTGCAGGTTGATTATCAACGTTTCTCGAATCCACATACCTACGATGAAATAGTGGATGCCCACAACCGAGTGTTTAGCGATAGCAATGGTGATGCGCTATATGGACTAGACGTCGTCATAGCGAAAAGCCACCGTGGAATGCGATTAGGGCGTCGCTTATATGATGCGAGAAAAGAGCTGTGTCGACAGTATAACTTACGGGCAATCTTAGCGGGGGGGCGTATTCCTCGTTACAGTAATCATTGTGATGAAATGACCCCAATGGAATATATCGATAAAGTCGATCATAAAGAAATCTATGACCCTATTTTAAGTTTTCAGCTGGCTAACGACTTCCAAGTAAAGCGCTTATTGAAACAGTACCTACCTGAGGATGAGGATTCAGAAGGGTACGCAACATTATTAGAGTGGAACAACATTTTGTTCGAACCGACCGACACGGTTATTGAAGCAAAAAAAACCATTGTTCGCGTTGGCGCTGTGCAGTGGCAAATGCGAGAAGTAGAGTCGGTTGAAGAGTTGATGCGCCAAGTAGAGTACTTTGTTGATACGGTGTCTGAGTATCAAAGCGACTTTATTATTTTTCCGGAATTTTTTAATGCACCTTTAATGGGGCTGCAGGAGCATCGTAATCAAACAGAAGCAATTCGCTATTTAGCCGAATATACAGAGCAGTTTAGAGATGCTATGTCGACTATGGCAATTGAATATAATGCCAATATTGTTACAGGCTCCATGCCGTTAATGGAAGATGAAAAAATATATAATGTGAGCTACTTGTGTCATCGTAGTGGCAAAATAGACGAGCAGCGTAAGGTTCACATTACCCCGCACGAAGCTTATGATTGGGTGATTGAAGGGGGAGATGAAATTGGTGTTTTTGAAACGGATGCTGGCAGGGTCGGTATTCAAATTTGCTATGATGTAGAATTTCCTGAACTCAGTCGTATTATGGCACAGCGTGGTCTCGATATTCTATTTGTGCCATTTTGGACTGATACCAAAAACAGTTATTTGCGCGTGCGACACTGTGCTCAAGCAAGAGCGGTTGAGAATGAGTGCTACGTGGTGATCGCAGGCAGTGTAGGCAACCTTCCACAGGTAGACTCGCTCGATGTACAATACGCGCAATCTGCAGTTTTGACCCCCTCAGACTTTGCCTTTCCTCACGATGCGGCATTGAATGAAGCAACCCCAAATACCGAAATGTTGCTATTTAGTGATTTAGACCTTGATAAGTTAAAGTTGCTACACAGTGAAGGAACGGTACGTAACTTAAAAGATCGCCGAACCGATTTGTATCAAGTAACACTTAAGACAAAAAACTAGCTCAGCATGACTAATGCAGCGGCAACACCGATGAGTAGCAAACCGATGTTGTCGCTCGCTTTAATAGGTTGTTTAAGCCAAAGCACGGCGATCAACATGGTAAAAAATACCTCGATTTGGCCGAGTGTTTTGACATAGGCAACATGCTGTAAGCTCATAGCGCTAAACCACCCAACAGAGCCCACAAAACTGGTAAAGCTGATGGCGCCTGTTAATGAACGTTTTTGCCAAAGTGCTTGCCATGTCTGTCTTTCTTTAATAGTTAGATATAAGCTCAAAATCACGGTTTGTGTGAACAAAACCAACAGTAACACCCACGCGGCACTATGCAAAAAGGGTAATCCAGTTGCCAAGCTGGCTTCTCTTACCCACAAAGACGTTAGAGCAAATGCGCTACCGCAGGCAATGCCAAGTAACGCCGTTTTAGGCGCAAATCGCTTTACACTAAAACCACTGAGCATCAGTACGGCAATGGCGCCGATAGCAACACCAAACCAACCAGTCACAGATAAAGATGAACCAAAAAGTGCCATACCTAATATGGCGGCCATCAGCGCTTCACTTTTTGCTAAGCCTGCGCCTATTGCATAGTTGTTTTGCTTAAATAAAACTACCATGAGCCCGGTGGCAACAATTTGCATCATGCTGGCGCTGAGTACATAGGCCATCAATGAGCCATTTAAGGTTAAGGTGGGTACAGTTTGATATTGATATAAACACAGTAAATAAATTGCGGCTAATGGCACTGCCAGTAAAAATCGTGCGAGCGTAACGCCGGCAACACTTGCCGATTGACTTAATTGGCTTTGCAGCGCATTTCGCCATGCTTGCGAAAATGCAGCCAATACCGTGAAGGTTATCCAACCCATTGTATATCCATGTTGTTTTTTCTGAGTTTAACAATGCAGCGGCATATCTGCTAACCTGTTTTTCTCATAATGAGCGCTTGAACAGTTAAAATGAGGTGCTCTATTGCAGTACGCTTATCACCTGTTATTTAAATACTTTATTTGATGACACACCATTTAGTCGCCTTTAGATTTGAGGCGGCTTTTTTATTTGGCTCATGCTAAGGTAGGGTTTTAAGAACAAAAATCACGCAAGGACTTGGTATGACAACTATTTTAATTTGTGCGTTAATTGCTGTAATTTTACCATATTTGGCCAAAGCCCCGGTCGCTATTGCCATGAACCGCCTTGGCGGATACGACAATCAACACCCAAGGGCTCAGCAAGCTCAATTAACTGGTCTTGGTGCAAGGGCGCTGGCAGCGCATCAAAATAGTTTTGAATCATTAGCGGTATTTGCAGTGGCGGTTGCTGTGGTACTTGGCACAAATACGATTGGCTCAACGGTGCAGTATCTTGCAATTGCTCACATTGTGGCGCGTGTTTTATACTGTGTTTTTTATTATCTCAATTTGCACCTGTTACGCTCATTAGTTTGGGCGGTGGGTTTAGGGTGTGCGATAGCTATGATTGCTGTCAGTTTATAATGCAAAGGCCAGTAACATAAAGTGGTTACTGGCCTCAAAATTACTCGCCTAATTAGGTGGGTGGTTTTTAATGTGCGACCTTAATGCGCTCATGCTTTACTTTTTTCTTAGTGGCTTCAGAGTACTCTCCTAACGCATAATCGAGTTGTACGACGTGACGCTGCGAAGTATCTGATGCACTGGTATATTGCCATTGACGCAGTGCGGTAATGGCACTTTGTTCAAACACCGCTTGGGGTTGTGCGTCGATCACTTCAATGTTGTTCGTATGACCACGCCCATCAATAGTAAATTGTAAGGTGACATACCCAGAAATACCTGCGTTCGCAGCCTCTGCAGGGTACTTGGGCTCTATGCGCATAACTGGATGCGGTTTTCCTTCATGTTTATGTGCTTGTACTTCATTGGGCTTTGCAAGCGCCATAGCACTGAGTGATCCACACGCTAGGGCGACGACTAAACATTTGGCACCCATGGATGCCCCCGATAACTTTTGTAAATGTAGTAATCTTTGTTTCATAGTGCTCTTATCTCCGTAGTAGCTATATGCTAAGGCGCTATTGCGGGCATTCTGTGCGCAACTTATCAGTGCTTTTGCATACATTAACTGTTGATGTGTTGATTTTTCTTGTAGTACTTTTTCGTCACATGCCAGTTCTTGGGCGCGACGAAAACTTTGGTAGCCCAGCCACATAATCGGATTAAACCAGCAAGCAATGCATAAAAGGATAAGCGCCATATTTGCAACGTTGTCGAAGCGGCGAATATGGGTATTTTCGTGCTCGAGTAATAGCTTGAAGGTTTCGTGGTCAAACTGTTTGTCGTAGTCATTGGGCAACACAACAATCGGCTTCCATAAACCTATCACCATGGGGGTGCTTAATTGTGAGCTGACAAAAAGCGGCTGATCAAAAAAGGTGTTTTTAACGGCTTTAATATTTAGATCACGGCTAAATTTGTAATGCTGCCACCAAAGCATTAGCAGCAGTAGCATAACGATGGCGCTATACAAAGCGGTTGCACTAAATTGCCAAACTGCTGTGTGTTGCTGCAATTGTGGCGTTACCAGAAAATAGCTGATCGCATCATTGGTAATCGGCTTTAACTCACTGGGTAAGTTTAACGCGATAATACTCAGGGGAATTATCCACCATAAGCTGTAAATTAATCGCGCGCCTAACTGGGCGGTGGCATGCTTTTGCAACAGTACTAAAATGATCATGATGGCGCTTAACACCATTTGCATATTGGGATTTAACAGCCACTCTAAATATGGATATAGCATGTTACTTTCCTTGTTTTTGTTCCCACTGTTTGATGATCTGTTTTAACTCATCAATGTCTTGCTGAGACAGCTGCTCTGTTTTGGCAAAGCCGCTTACGAGCGGGGCTATTCGACCTCTAAAAAAGCGCTCTATAAAACTTTGGCTTTCTTTTAACGTGTATGCCTCGCGGCCAATGGTCGGGGAGTAAATGTACTCGCGCCCTTGTTTTTCAAAACTCACCGCTTGCTTTTTAACAAGGCGACTGACCAGTGTTTTAATGGTTTTTTCATGCCATTGTGTATCGCTACTTAAACGCTGAATAATATCGCTGGCTTTAGCAGGGTGGCCTTGCCAGAGCGCTTCCATCACCGCAAATTCAGCTTTTGAAAGTTCAATCATAATTACTGCCTACAAATGTAATCCTTAGGTTTAAGATTACACCTGTAGTCAATTCTGTCAAGTGTGTTTTTAATCTAGTTTAAGCGAAGTTACATTGATAGGTTGGTATTCATCTTCGGGCAAGGTGTTGGGTAGGGTGAAGTGTGCAATGCGTACGCGATAAAGATCTATTACTTTGTAGCCACAGTACTTTGCCATTTTACGAATTTGCCTATTGAGCCCTTGTTTAAGCACAATCTTAAAGCGCGTGGCATCTAATAAGCTCACTTGGCAGGGTAAGGTTATTTGCCCATCAACAGGCACACCCGATGCCATTTTTTGGCAAAATTCAGCGTCTAGCGGTCGGTCAACTTTAACCCAATATTCTTTTTCAACATGGTGATCTGGATGGATAAGACGTTGGCACAATTCACCATCGTTTGTAAGTAGTAACAAACCTCTTGAGTCTTTATCTAAGCGACCAATCGGATACACTCGCTGTGATGTTGGCAAGTGATGCAGGAGGCTACTGGGGTCGTCAGGCTTTAATTTACAATCTATGCCAACAGGCTTGTGGTAGGCATAGAGTACTTTGGCCGCAGGTCCACACACTTTTTTACCCAACACGAGTATCTCGTCTTGTTCACTGACATGATCAATATGATTGGCGGGGCGGCCATTCACTATGACGTCACCTGAGTCAATCAGGCGAGATGCTTGTCGGCGGGAGCATACTCCTGCATGGCTAAGGTATTTTGCGAGGCGCATTGGTTGGATCATTTGAAGAAATTCATCAAAAAATGAATGGACGAAATCATAATACACTTGAAACCCTATGTATTCATAAAAAATAATGGATGTATCAGCACGAAGTTTTAAGATAAGATATTTTACCTTTTTTAGGGATAAACAAGGTGCTATGAAAAAAGCCATATTTACACTCGCGATTGGCGATAATCCAATGTACCAAGCTGCTATCTTGAGCTTTCAGCACTATGCAAAAAGGGTCGATGCCGACTTAATTGTGTCTGAAACTTTGCATTACCCCATCAAAATTAGCGAACCTAAATATGGTGCTAATCCTGCGTGGGCTGAAAAGCTTAGAATTGGTGAGCTACTGAAAGAATACGATAGGGTGCTTTACTTGGACGCAGATATTTTAGTATCACCTGACGCGGAAGATATTTTTAAAAAATATCAAGACTTAGACACTCTATATATGCTCAACGAAGGCGCAGTATGCGATCGCACACAAGAGCGTACACTGATTGAAGACCTATGTGGAAAAGTTGCTTGGCCGAGTGAAAAAGAGGCAAGTATTTATTACAATGTTGGCGTGATCCTCGCCTCTAAGCCTTGTAGATTATTTGAGTACGCAGATTTAGATGAGCTGCAATCTGTATGCAATGAAATTCGCTTTTATGAACAAACATTATTTAATTATCAGCTATTTAAGCACCAGCTAAAGCATGAGGCGCTGCCAAGCAGATTTAACAGAATGGATATGTTTGGTAAAGAAGGGTATTTAGACGCCGACTTTATTCATTATGCAGGCCGAGGATATGCTAAAAACAATCGCCGTCGTGATGTGCAGTTTTTAAGAGATTTTGCAAAGTTATATCAGGGGATTGTACCTCGGCAAGACATTGAGCGTTTGCAGGGCGTTGCGTGGAACAACTTCTTAGAGGTGGTATATAAAAAGTACCCACTACCTAATTGGCTTGTTAAACTATGCAGTCAGCGATTTGTGCCACATTAGTGATCGAACAGGGTTAATTTTATGAGAAATTAACCCTTTTTTGTTATTAGATTGCCGTTAAAACACTTTGAATCGCTTGCTTAAAGTCCCTACCATGAGCAATCCCTTGTGGTTTTAATCTTGAATCGGCCAGTGCACAATCATGTGGACGAGCAGCACTTTGACTTGGTTCATCAAAAGGTTCTAGCAGCGATTTAGGGTAGCCTAAAATATCGGCCATAATGCAGGCCATATCATACTTACTCATTGCTTGATTATCGGAAATATGAAAAATTCCGCCCAAGTTTTCAGGGCACTTTAGTAAGTCTCTTAATGTAAATGCAATATCCTCTACATGGGTTGGATAACGCACCGCCCAGTTATCATGCTTTGTGGTTTCAGTCGCACTTATTTGGGTTGCGATCACTGATACCGCAGATTCAGCCAACTCAGACACATCGCCATACAAAACGGGCACACGTACCACACTGTGACGTGATGAATGTGCAAGTACTGCTTGCTCAGCTTGTTGTTTACTTTGCCCATACAGATTTAGTGGGTTTGTTTGCGCTGACTCTAGATATGGCGGCGCTTTGCCGTCAAACACATAATCAGTGCTGATAAAAATGAGCGCTATATCGCGCAGTGCGCATTGTTTGGCAAGAAACTCGCTGGCTGCAACATTAAGCGCAATGGTTTGCTCTGGCGCATTTTCACATACATCGGGTTTGCGTTCGGCTGCAGCATGAATTAAAGCATCAGGCTGGTGTAGCTCTAAAAAGTCAATCACCGCGTTTTGGTTGCCTAAGTCAAGTTGATATAGCGGGGCGGTTGCTCGGCTAAAACCGGTACCAACGACTTCAAAATCATTGACTAGGGTTGAGTAAAGTGTGCGACCAAGTAGTCCGGTTGCTCCGGTGAGCATTATTTTTTGCATAGCGGCTGGTTCCTTAAGCATCCAAAAAGGGCAAACAAACAACCCTTAGCTTAGCAAGATTAACTTATTGAAAAAACAAAATTATGTGTTCGATTACTCGGCTTTTCGCTGCCACCTTTTGGTCAAAAAGAGAATGGTTGGGCTTTTTGGGTGGCAAGCAGTCTGTATTCGATACTGCTATAGCTCACTGCCGTTATTCTATTTTGCTATCCGCTTTCACACGTACGTTAAAATGTATCGTTTATGCAAATACATCGCGGCAACTTTTAACGCCAGTAATATTACTTAAAAACACTGTAATTGTTTGATATCACTAATTTCTATATCCGCTAAACCTTGATAGCGATAGGCGCAGCTTTGATTGTTTAACCACACGCTATGGCAGCCTGCGTTATTAGCCCCTTGCACATCAGTATCTAAGCTATCACCAATATGTAGTAACTGATCATGGCGTATATTTAATTGATTTACCGCGTTATGAAATAAATCACCATAAGGCTTTGACCTGCCGTCTTTGCCTGCTTGCAACACTAACGAGAATATACCTGCAAGATTAAATTGTTCGACGTCCACATTGCCATTGGTGATAGCGATAAGGGTATAGCGACGTTTTAGGTCGGTAAGCAATTCGATCACCGATGGACAGACACTAATTTGACTACGAGCATTGGCAAACGCGGCATAAGCATTGTGGGTATGTTCAAGCGCGTCATCATGGTTTAATCCACACTCTAAAAACCCTAAGTAAAGTGCGCGTTGACGCCATAGTGTTACGTCATGCTGTAGTTCAGGGTTGTCTTTGAGCGCTTTGTTGCGGCATGCCATCCAAAAGTGATTATCTTGATGAGGCCAGCCAGGCAAGTTTTTTAGGTAGTCGGCCTGAGCCCTCAATGCAGACGCTATGATAGGGTGGTTGTTATACAGGGTATCGTCTAAGTCAAAACTGAGGACTTTTATTTTGCCTATGGCACGGTTGAATTTCATGATAACTCGTCTATTTACTTAATTATGCACATTGTAGCAAAGCATTAATCTTCTTTAGAGGGGCGCTTTTTGGCTCTTGGGTGTGCTTGGTCGTACACTTTAGCGAGATGTTGAAAGTCTAAATGTGTGTACACTTGTGTTGCAGACAGGCTGGTATGGCCTAACATTTCTTGTATGGCACGTAAGTCGCCGCTTGACTCGAGCATATGGCTGGCAAACGAATGGCGTAGTTTATGTGGGTGGATAGGTGTACTGATACCTTGTTTTATACCCCATTCTTTCATCCGTTCTCGTACATGGCGAATGGAGATCCTTTGCTTGCGTTTGCTTAAAAACACAGCCATCTCACCTTCACTAGAGAATTGAGATCTTAATAACAACCACCGTTCTAACGCTTGTAGTGCCTTGCCCCCCACGGGGATAATTCGCTCTTTATTGCCTTTACCTAACACTCGGATCTCGCCGTCGCGTATATCGCCAATATTAACATTAACGAGCTCGCTAATTCGCAAACCACTTGAGTACATAAGCTCCATCATTGCCTTGTCTCTTATGGCTAAAATATCATCATCGTTAATTGATAGCAGTTGTGCCATTTGATCGACATCGAGGTTTTTAGGCAGCGGTTTATCAAATTTTGGACCTCTGATAGTGTCCCCTGGGTTGGTAAATGCGCTATTTGGCGAGTGCTTGGCTTTGAGGTATTTATATAAGCTACGAATACAACTGAGTTTTAGGTTGATACTGCGCGGGTTATATTGTTTACCACGTAGGTGCATACTATAGCGACGAATTTGTTCACTACTGACCGCCAGCCAATCAGTGGCGTTGGGGGCAAAGTAGTGGGCAGCTTGTAGCAGTTGAGTACGGTATTGGCTTAAGGTATGTGCTGAGTATTGTTTTTCATGGCGTAGATAAGCCATAAACGTATCGATGGGCTGAAGCCACTGTGCGTTTAATGCGTTATCATCAGCCATTTTTTAGGCCAAGGCGCTTAAGCGCACCTGTAATGTAGTGACAAACTCTTGCATGAATAACGTGTCATTAGTGGGAGCAAAATGCTCAGCATGGTTGCTGGCAAAGGCCAAAATGGCATCGGGTGCAGCGTTGTCGCCGAGTAAATATAATGCCACAGACTGAATAGACTCCTCTTGAGACCAAATAATGCGTTGCTCTTGTTGTGACAATCGACCTAGGTATACACCGTTTTGTAAACGTGCTTGTTTTAATTCGGCGAACTTATTTTCATAAGGGAGTAGTTTACAGCTAACAATGTTAGGTTGTTGGCATAGCGTTTGGGCAAGTTTTTGAGCCAGCTCGTCTATGCTGTTGCAGCACCAGAGTTGCCTCTGGCACTCGCTGAGCAATCTAAAAATTTGTTCATTTTCGGTTGCACTACGAGTCATGGCTGCTATTTGCTGTTTTAGCTGGGTATTGTGTTCTCGTAATAAACGTTGCTGCTGTAGTGCTAGGTTGGGTAATCCGACACTCTGGCCGTGTAAGTCTAAATCGAGCAAAACATAAGGGTGTTTGAGTAAAAAATCGGGATGATGACTTAAATAATCACAAATTAACTGTTCATCAATGTTGTTTATGTTACTCATATCTACACCTTTTGTATTTTACAAAGAGATTTGCCCATCAAAAACATGCTCTGCAGGGCCAGTCATTTTTACGCTGTGACCTTCCCCTTGCCAGCGAACTTGCAAGCTACCGCCGGGTAAATCTACGCGCACGGTATTTGCTAGTTTCTTTTGTGCGATACCAATAGCAACAGCGGCACAGGCTCCGCTGCCGCAAGCTAAGGTTTCTTGCGCACCGCGCTCCCAGACTCGCAGTTTAATGTGCTCTTCATTAATAATTTGCATAAAGCCCACATTAGCTCGCTCAGGAAAGCGCTCATGGTTTTCTAGAATAGGGCCCAATGTTTCAACTTCAGCAGTGTTGATATCATCCACTTCAATCACACAATGCGGGTTCCCCATAGAGACGACACCACAAAATACGGTGTGCTCTTGAGCGCGCATGATATAAGTGAGCTCGGGTTTACTGGCTTTAAATGGAATACTACTTGGCGCAAAATGTGGGTGACCCATATTGACGGTAACTTGGCCATCTTTTTCAGAGTACAGCGTAATGTTACCAGACTTAGTTGATACGCACACTTTGTGGCGGTTGGTTAGCCCCTTCATACGCACAAATCGCGCGAAGCAACGTGCGCCATTACCACATTGTTCAACCTCGGTACCATCGGCATTAAAAATACGGTAATGAAAGTCAAGGTCGGGTGAGTAAGGTGCTTCAACCATTAATAGTTGGTCAAAGCCCACGCCAAAGTTTCTATCTGCAAGCTTTTTTATTTGATCTCGAGACAAAAATACATTTTGAGTGACGTTGTCCACCACCATAAAGTCATTGCCTAAGCCATGCATTTTAGAAAAATTTACAAACATAATGTTCTAATACAACTCCTAATGAGTTTACTTTGCCACGCTTGGGGCACCGCTGTCATTAATTATAATTAGGGTAATAGGTGCTCACCTTGCCACAAAGAGCTTAAAGTCTCTCTTTGTCTAACAACATAACAAGTGTCGCCATCCACCATTAATTCCGCCACTCTTGGGCGAGAATTATAGTTTGAACTCATGGTAAAACCGTATGCCCCCGCGCTGCGCTGCACGAGTAAATCACCCTCTTGAATTGCCAATGGGCGGTTTTTACCGAGAAAATCGCCAGTTTCACAAACCGGACCCACCACATCATATGCATGGGTGGGGGTATTATCGTCACGAGGATTTACAGGGATAATATTTTGCCACGCTTGGTACAAAGAAGGTCTGAGCATGTCGTTCATTCCCGCATCAACAATGGCAAAATGTTTGTCATCAGAGCTTTTTAAATACTCCACTTTAGTGACCAAAATGCCGGCATTGGCGGCAATGGCGCGACCTGGCTCAAACACCAGTTCTAAGTGAGGATAATTCGTTAATCTTGCTTTTACTTGCGCTGCATAGGCACTGGGGTGTGGTGGTTTTTCGCTGTCGTAGGGCACACCCAAACCGCCACCAATATCCAAATGCTGTAGTTCTATACCGGCAGTTTTCAGCTGTTCAACAAGGTCAATAACCTTGTCCAGTGCCGCCAAAAAGGGCTCAACTTCAGTTAATTGTGAACCGATATGAAAATCAACACCGACTACTTCAATGCCTGGCAGCGCATAAGCAAGTTGGTAAACGTCAAAGGCGTGTTTAATGTTGATACCAAACTTGTTTTCTTTCAGCCCAGTGGAAATATAAGGATGGGTTTTTGCATCAATATCTGGATTTACACGAATAGACACGCGTGCGATTTCACCCATATTGCTGGCGACTTCGCTAATGCGTTTGAGCTCAGCTGTTGACTCTACGTTAAAGCATTTGATGTTATGAGTCAGTGCAAATGCAATTTCATCGGCCGTTTTTGCCACACCTGAAAACACCACTTTACTGGTATCACCGCCAGCCTCTATTACCCGAGCAAGTTCGCCTTTAGATACAATATCAAAGCCTGCTCCTAATCGAGCGAGCACATTGAGTACGGCAATATTAGAGTTGGCCTTAACGGCATAACAGACCAAGTGAGGGTGTCCTTGTGCTGCATCGGTAAATGCGTGGTAATGACGCTCTAGAGTTTTTCGAGAGTAAATATAACAAGGTGTACCATGTTGCTTGGCAATATCGGCTACGCTGACTTGCTCAGCAAATAGCTGGTTGTGTTGATATTGAAAAAAGTCCATCTAACCGTCCTGCTGATTTGTTTGCGCTTGGGGCTGTTGCTGTGGTTTTGTTTGCGACTTATCTAACTCTTGATTAGTCTGTTTTGAGTTTGGCTTTTCGGGTAAATAAAGCGGTCCACTTTGTCCACAGCCAGCTAATATAAGCGTAGTGAATATTACGAGAAAAAATAAGCTAGATTGAGAGAGTGTCGCTTTCATTAGATTAATGCTGTTAGTGCCTTTATAATCGCAGAGTAACAGAATTCGCAAAAAAAGCAGCTATTGCAGGTAAGTATTTTCATGCTTGAATAGCTAACACTTTGTACAAATGAGGGATACCGTATGACTGATTCCGAGTACCATGAATTGGCTGATGCCTTAATGCTTACGATTGAAGAACAAATTGACGACTGTGATGCCGATTTAGATTATGAATCTGCAGCAGGTATCTTAGAGATTATTTTTGCTGATAAAAGCAAAATCGTGATCAACAAACAAGCACCTTTACATCAAGTTTGGGTGGCAACAAAGTTTAATGGCCACCACTTTGAGCTTCATGGCGACAAATGGATTGATAACCGCTCTGGGGCAGAGTTTTGGCAGTTTATGTGTGATGCCGCTACTCGCCAAGCTGGCACTGCCATTGAATGGCAGCACAGCTAATGTTGCCGTTTGTAGAATACGCCGCAAAAGGCGAACATAAAGCGAGTATCATTTGGCTGCATGGTTTAGGTGACTCTGGAGAGGGGTTTTTGCCTATCGCGCCTGAGCTAAAGTTACCTGACGAGTTAGGCGTGCGGTTTGTTTTTCCTCATGCGCCAGAACAACCGGTCACAATTAATGGTGGCATGGTGATGCGCGCTTGGTACGATATTAAATCTTTGGATTTAGAAAACCGAGCTGATGAAGATGGTGTAAGAGCGTCAGCCAAAGCGGTAGAAGCATTGATCCAAGCTGAATTAGACAAAGGCATCGCGCCTGAACGCATTATATTGGCGGGCTTTTCTCAAGGCGGCGTGATAGCGCTGCATTTAGCACCACGTTTGGCGTATAAAATAGGTGGCGTTATGGCATTATCTACCTATATGTGTGCACCACAAAAGCTGGCGGATGAAGCCAAACAAGCAACGCTTAACATCTTTATGGCGCATGGCAGCCACGACCCTGTCGTTGCTATGTCGGCGGGAAAACTTGCTTATGAGACCTTGCGAGAACAAGGTTATCAGGTAAGCTGGCAAGACTACCCAATGGAACATCAGGTGTGTTACGAAGAACTCGTTGCGATACGCACATGGTTAATTGCGACACTGTCTTAAATTAGGAGCTGCAACAATGACACAAAGGATCGTTATTAAAACGTCGGTAAATAAAGCGCCAACGGCGCATGCTCCAGTGAGTTACCAATGGCATTGGCGGCGTATATTTATGGCTTTTAGTGTGGTGTTATTGTTTACAACCGCTCTGATATATGGGCTGATGAACTCTGTCAATGCTGATGAAATTCAAGCTACTGACAGTGGCTCTATCCAGAGTGGCTCTATCCAGAGTAAAGCAGTTGCAGTGGCTCATAATGAGACTGAGCATCAACATGAGCAGGCCGTTACACCCAAAGAGTCAGCGCCAGAAGAGCCTGCCATTAATGTGGCAGAAGCCAGCGCAGATAACCTCGCGCCTGTTACGCTTAACGAAGAAGCGCGCCTTCCAAGCTCAGTGCAAAACCAGGTCGACATGCAATCAGACATGCCACCTGAAGTTGTCGAGCAAGTAGATGATCAGCAAAGTGAGCTGGCAAGCGAAAATACCTTTGCTGAGCATGCCGCTATTACGAATGTGGCTTTGGGCGCACAAATTGATAGTAATTTAGTGTCGCGGGCCGTATTGACGACGGGTGTTGTGGACCGAGAGCCAGTTGACGTGCTCAAAGAAAACCTTGAGCTTAGCCAGTTTACAGATAAGTTATTTTTCTTTACCGAGATTAATAACCTGCAAGGGCAGACCGTGCAGCATTTATGGTTTCATCAAGATCAACTAATGGCCGAAATCCCATTGACGATTAGTGCCGTTCGTTTTCGTACTTACTCAAGCAAAAATATCATGCCAAGCCAAACTGGGCCGTGGCGAGTGGAGGTGGTGACTGAGGAAGGTCAGCTACTTGCACAAAAATCTTTTCGAATTATTTCAGAGGCCGAATAACAGGCCACTATAGGTTAATCATGACTCAACAACATACTTTACGTATCGCCACCAGAAAAAGTGCCTTAGCATTGTGGCAAGCTGAATTTGTAAAAGCGCAATTGGAGCACTTCCACCCTGAACTAAACGTTGAACTGGTGCCCATGTCTACGCAAGGAGATATCATTTTAGACACGCCTTTAGCTAAAATTGGTGGTAAAGGGCTGTTTGTTAAAGAGTTAGAGCAAGCAATGTTGGATGGACGCGCGGATATAGCGGTACATTCAATGAAAGATGTTCCCGTGGAGTTTCCACAAGGCCTTGAGCTGTACACCATTTGTGAGCGTGAAGACCCACGTGATGCATTTGTGTCAAATAGCTATAAAGCACTGGATGAATTACCTCAAGGTGCGGTCGTTGGAACTTCTAGTTTGCGTCGTCAGTGCCAAATTAAGGCGTTGCGCCCAGATTTAGATATTCGAGATCTGCGTGGCAATGTGAATACGCGCTTAGCCAAGCTAGATAATGGCGATTATGATGCCATTATACTTGCAGCAGCAGGGTTGATCAGATTAGAGATGCCAGAGCGTATTGCAAGTTTTATCTCGCCAGAGCAATCGTTACCCGCTAACGGCCAAGGTGCGGTTGGCATCGAGTGTCGCAGTGATGACGAATTGACTAAGCGATTATTGGCACCACTTGAGCATCAGCAAACACGCATTCGCGTGCTCGCAGAGCGCGCGATGAACCGCCGTCTTGAAGGTGGCTGCCAGGTGCCTATTGGCGCTTATGCTGAAGTAGAAGCGGAGCAGGTCAATTTGCGCGGTTTGGTGGGTGCACTGGATGGTAGCCAGATTTTACACGCACAGGTAACAGGCCCTAGTGAGCAGGCTGAGCAGCTTGGTATTGAGCTGGCTGAGCAGTTATTAGCGCAAGGTGCCGATACCATCCTTGCTGAGGTTTATAAAAGCAGCAAATGATGCGTATCGCCATTACTCGTCCTGAGGGAAAAGGGTTAGAGCTTGCAAACTTGCTGGACCAGCAAGGTATTTTCAATGTGCATACACCTGTTTTGCGCATTGAACCCTGCCCATTATCAGCGAGTCAGTTAGCGCCAATTCAAGATGCTGACATTATTGTTTTTATCTCGCAAGATTCGGTAAAACAATTAGCTGAGCAAGTCAGTTTACTGCCTGCCTCGGCGCAGCTTTTTGCGGTGGGTGAGCAAACCGCAAATGCCGTGCAACGTTATTATTCTCGCAAGGCGGTTGCACCAAACCAGCAAGACTCCGAAGGTTTATTAGCCTTATCGCAGCTACAACAATTAGACTCTAAGCAGGTTGTATTGGTTAAAGGCCATGGCGGGCGTACGTTATTGGCTAAAACTTTTAAGCAGCGAGGAGCAATTTTAAATGTCTGTGCGGTCTATAAACGGGTGGCTCAGCAAGACACTTCTGATAAGTGGTTAGACCACTGGCGCAGTAAAGAAATTGACGGTATAGTCGTAACGAGTAATGCAACGTTAGATGCGATATTTAATACTCAGCAAGAAGAGCTTTTAAACTGGCTGAAAAGCAAAAGCAGGCATTTTTTTCTAGTCAGTGAACGTAGCGCGCGCTATTTGCACAACACCTATGAGGTGGGGCAACAGCGCATAAGTATTGCGAATGGGCCAGATGATCTGGCGATATTTAACAGCATAGTGCCCAACCAACAGCAGCAAGGTAGCCAAATGAGTGAGCAAGAAACACAATCTGAATCTGTAACGTCCAATCCTGAGGCGCCGGTAACTCAACCCGTGTTTAAACAAAAAATTAGCAAACTTGCGGTCCTAGCGTTGCTGGTTTCTGTCACCGGAGGGGTTGCAACTGCGGGACTCATTATTCATGGTAAGCAGATCAGCGATAAAACTTATGCGGCTTTGGCACAATTACGACAAGACAATGCACAGCTGAGTGAACAGCTCAAACAGGCAAAGTCGCAACTGGCTTTGCTACAAGGAAATTTGCAGCAGCAAAATAGTGAACTTGAAGAGCGCCTCACGTTACAAACACAAGCTGTTGACGCACAACTGAATGCTGCGTTATCGCAGGCAAAACAACAGATAAGTGGTGCTTTAAGTAGTGAGGTGACCTACTTGCAACGCATGGCTGAGTTTAAAGCCAATGCAGAGCAGGACTATCAAGGTGCAATTGCCGTATTAAAACGGCTGTATGACGTTGTACAAAGCGAGAATAATAATACTGCGTTGTTAAGTGCAATAGCGACGGATATTGCCACACTACAGGCGCAGCCTACGCCTGCGGTTGAAGCACTATACCTGCAAGTGCATGGGATGTTGCAACAAGTTGATAGCTTGGCTTTGAAAACTTTGCAATTACCAGAGCCAAAAGCGCACCATGACGAGCCGCTGTCGAGTGAGATCAGTGATTTTCAGAGTAATCTGCAAAAAACTTGGCATAAACTAGTCGATGATTTTATTAAAGTGAGAACGAGAGAAGTCGCGGTGATTGATCCCTTACTTGACGCCGAACAACAACAGTTATTACGTGCTCAGTTGAGGAGTCATTTATCTCAAGCACAATCGGCACTGATGGATAAACAAGCGAGTATATTTTTTAATGCACTGGGATCAGCACAGCTCACGGTTGAGCAGTTTTACGACTTACAAGATAGGGCGGTGCAAGTGATGCAGGACCAGTTAATTGAATTGCAAAAGGTGCCGCTTAAATTTAATGCCCAAGTCGAGCTAAAAACAACCGCGGCTGTAAAGGAGTGGTTGAAATGATCAAAGCGCTGCTGGTATTGGCAGTGGTCGCTGCAGCCATGGCTGCAGGGCACTTGCTGATCGATGAAAAAGGTTACGTGCTGATAGCATTTAATGAGACGACTATTGAGGGAACCATTGTCGCCTTTGTGATAATGCTGTTGTTAACAGTATTGGCTGGGTGGATTGTGCTTAAGTTGTTAAGTGTTGTGTGGCATTTCTACCGTTCAACTACTGGTCACTTTAGTAATAAAAGGCGTATCAAGTCTGAGTTGGCGCTTAACGATGCCGTATGGGGCATGTTGAATGACGATGCACACATGATCAAAAGTGCATTTGCCAAAAACGATGCGCCTGCGCAGTGGCAAGATCATCAACAAGCAATGCTTGCAAAGGCGGCGCTGCAGTCAGGCGAGCAAGCGCAAGCACTACAGTATTTACAGGCGATGTCTGATGATGCTCAGGCACAAGTTCCTAAGCTGTGGCTCAATGCAAACCAATCGGAGCAGGCATTGGCTTTATTGTCGCAGCCAATGCAGCAGAAAAAGCCCACCCCGGCAGCTGTGAGTAGCTATTTAGATGGTTTATTGCATGAACAGCAGTTGGCAGAAATTGTTGCAACGCTATCGAGTAAATACAAGCAACTTGATTTGGCAACTAAGCAATGGCATGACTTCTTTAAACGCTTTTTTGATAGCGCTAAACAACAGGCGAGTGACTACTTTTCTCAGTTGCCTAAAACGGTGCAGGCGCATGCTCAGCTTGCTTATTTGCAAAGTATGGCAGGGCAAAGCCGTTTAGAAAATGTTCATGATGCGCTGATTAAACTGCTTAAAAAAGGCCAATTTAGTCAGTTATCTCAGGTCTTGGCCCATGCAAAAGGGGTGGATGTCAAACTCACACAAGCGATTCAAATGCGTTTGAAAAAACAGCCTGAGCACAGCGAGTTGTTATTCTGTTTAGCCTGTATGGCCAATGCTGAAGGTGACTTTGAATTGGCTGCAAAAATATTTGCCAGTTTGCCGGAACAAGATTGGCAACGATATTGGATTGAACCTGCGCTATATAGTTTTGAGCAAACGGGGCAATTTCAAAGGGCCTATCAATTGGCCCGCCATAAATGGTAAAGATATGAAGCCAGCAATAAGCTGGCTTTTTTGTACATGCATAAATAATCAGCAATACTAAATGTGGACATGTGTCCTTGATCTTTATAGATGGGGGCGTATGATCCCAAAAATTTTATCTGCAGCCGAGTGACCTATGATCAATAAAACTTTACCTTTGCTTGATTTACACCGCCACCTTGACGGAAACGTACGTGCGAGTACCATTTTGGAGCTTGGCCAACAATTTAATTTAGCGCTACCCGCTCAAGATTTAGAAGGGTTGCGAGAGCATGTGCAGGTAATTGATAACGCTCCTGATTTGATGGCATTTTTAGCCAAACTGGATTGGGGTGTAAAGGTATTAGGCGATTATGATGCGTGTCGTCGAATTGCAATGGAAAATGTGGCCGATGCAGTGGCACAAAATATTGATTATACCGAGCTGCGTTTTAGTCCTTATTACATGGCGCAAAGTCATTACTTACACCCGCAAGGAGTGACAGAAGCGGTGATTGATGGTGTGAAAGCCGCAACCCAAGGGCGAGACATTCAAGTTAATTTGATAGGTATTATGTCTCGCACGTTTGGTGTTGATAAATGTCAGTATGAGCTAGAGGCATTATTGGCATGTAAAGACGGTTTAGTTGCTGTTGATTTAGCGGGTGATGAAATCGGTTACCCCGGTGAATTATTTGTAGAGCACTTCAAGCAAGTTCGAGATGCCTATTTGGGTGTTACTATTCATGCTGGTGAGGCACGCGGCTCACAAAGTATTTGGCAAGCCATTAATGAGCTGGGTGCAACACGAATTGGTCATGGTGTAAAAGCCATTGAAGACCCTAAACTGATGGATTATTTGCGAGATAATCGTATCGGTATTGAATCGTGTTTAACCAGTAATATTTTGACTAGTACCATCAGTGATATCGAAACACATCCGTTAAAGCAGTTTTTGACTCATGGCATATTGGCGTGTATCAACACTGATGATCCAGCCGTACAGGGCATTGAATTAGATTATGAATATCAAGTAGCGGCACCAAAAGCGGGGTTAACGAAAGCTGATATGGAGCTTGCGCAACGTAATGCATTAGAGATTGCGTTTTTAAGTGACAGTGATAAGCAAGCCTTACGCGCAAAATACTAATAATGCCAATTGACCAAAACGCGCCAATTGGCGCGTTTTTGTCACCTTAGCTAACGACAGCTGAGTTATTTAATAAATGCGAAAGCATCTGCGTACATGTGTTCGCGCTCGGCGCCATGATTGATAAAGTCATCACGCACAATACCTATCATGTCAAAACGACCCGCCATATAAATGCTATAAGGTTCAAGTGACACAATGTCTTTCATCACCGCTTTATGCACATAACCAGTATGGCCACTCCAAGTTGCAGAGGCATTTTCTACAACCGGAATAAATTGAAAATTCTTATGGCCGGCTGCCCATGCTTCCATTTCTTGTTTGGCATACAACGCGGATTCTTCTTTTACGCCCCAATACAGTAACACTGGCTGGGTAAAGCCGATTTCAGCTAAGTGATCAGCCATTGATTTGACATAAGAAAACCCAGTACCGCCGGCCAATAAAATAATGGGGCGTTGGCTATCAACTCGCAATTGAGAGATGCCAAGACCAGCTTCAATTAATACGCTTTGCTTGTTTAAGTGTGCCTGCTTTAGGTGCTCTAATGCTTGCATCGCGTAAGAGTCGGCACCCGAGGCGCCAATGTGTAATTCTAATTCGTTTTGCATTGACGGGCGGCTAGCGATTGAAAAAGCACGCTTGTCTTTCTCGCCCAAAACGAGCTGGAGATATTGTCCGGCTTCAAATGACACAGCAGCATCAGGTTTCAGTGTAACCTTGTGAACAAATTCTGTAAGTGGACTGATATTGACCACTTCAGCGTTAACTAATTGCATATTTTACCTTTCGCACGGCGGCTATAAATATAAAAGTTTATAAAATGTGTCGGCACTTTATCACAGCACCTTTTGAGATCCTATTGCTTGGCCCCAATTCCAAGACTGTCCCAAATTTCATCAACGCGTTGTTTGGTGGCCTCATCCATGACTATCGGCTCTCCCCACTCTCGATCGGTTTCGCCCGGCCACTTATTCGTGGCGTCCAGTCCCATTTTTGAACCAAGGCCAGAAACAGGAGACGCAAAATCCAAATAATCTATTGGTGTATTATCGATCAATGTGGTGTCTCTGGAGGGGTCCATACGTGTCGTAATCGCCCAAATGACATCATTCCAATCTCGGGCATTAACGTCATCATCACAGACAATGACAAACTTAGTGTACATAAACTGCCTGAGGAAAGACCAAACCCCCATCATGACTCGTTTGGCATGGCCTGGATATTGTTTTTTCATCGTCACCACCGCCATACGGTACGAACAGCCTTCTGGTGGTAAATAAAAATCAACAATTTCTGGAAACTGTTTTTGTAAAATGGGCACGAACACCTCGTTTAATGCCACTCCAAGGATGGCAGGTTCATCAGGTGGACGGCCAGTGTAAGTACTGTGATATATGGGGTCTTTACGGTGTGTTATGTGAGTGACCGTCATCACTGGAAAGTCATCGACTTCATTGTAGTAACCAGTGTGATCTCCATAGGGACCCTCAGGTGCCAGTTCGTCAGGCATGATGTGCCCTTCTAAGACTATTTCTGCATTGGCGGGCACTTGTAAGTCGTTTGAGATGGACTTTACAACTTCTGTTTTGGCACCACGTAACAGTCCTGCAAAGGCATATTCACTGAGTGTATCTGGCACTGGCGTAACAGCACCTAAAATTGTCGCCGGATCGGCACCTAATGCAACCGACACCGGGTAAGGCTCGCCAGGGTGCTCTTTACACCACTCTTGAAAATCCAGCGCACCGCCGCGGTGAGACAGCCAGCGCATAATGATTTTGTTCTTACCTAGTAACTGCTGACGATAGATCCCTAAGTTTTGTCTTTTTTTGTATGGACCACGAGTAACGGTTAAACCCCATGTGATCAGTGGTGCTGCGTCACCGGGCCAACAATGTTGAATCGGTAGCTGAGTTAAATCGACTTCATCCCCACTGAGTATGACTTGTTGGCAGGGTGCTTTACGAACCTCTTTGGCGGGCATATTGAGCACTTGCTTATAAGCCGGTAGTTGTCCTAGTGCTTCTTTAATGCCTTTGGGGGGCTCTGGCTCTTTTAAAAACGCCAGTAACTTACCCACTTCACGTAAAGCACTGACATCGTCTTGGCCCATGCCCATAGCAACACGCTTTGGCGTACCAAATAGGTTAGCTAAAACAGGGATTGTAAAGCCCACTGGATTTTCAAACAACAGCGCAGGTCCCCCTGCTCTGAGTGTTCTATCGGCAATTTCCGTCATTTCTAATTTAGTTGAAATGGGCTGTGAGATACGAACCAATTCACCTTGTGCTTCAAGGCGCGTTATAAAATCTCGCAAGTCTTTATATTTCATTTGATTACTAGGCATCTGAATTTGTGTTCAAGTATAACAAGATGACTTTGAAATGGCAGTATTCTGCGCTTTATTTGATGTTGTGCAATACTTAACGCTTTTTAGTATTTTAAAACGAGTAGCTTTGCTCTATAGTCGAATTCAAGCCTTTATATGTATGGTGGCTCGATTGAAAATAATAAGAATAATAGCGTTGTGTTTGTCTTTTTTGTGCGGTAACTCAGCAGCGCTGACAACGCAAGACTCGGTGTTTTTGCAACATAGTGCGGCAATGATGGTGATTAACCCTGAGTCGGGAAACATTATTGCAGCGAATGACGCCGCAGCTGAATTTTATGGTTATACGGTTGATGTGCTGCAGAGCATGCGCATTCAAGATATCAATCAGCTAAATGCTGAACAAGTAGCTCAAGAGCGCGAACAAGCGCTTGCAGAGGGCCGAAATTACTTTATTTTTAGACACCAACTCGCAGATGGTTCACTGCGCACAGTAAGTGTCTACTCCAGCCCGTTTATTGACCAAAATGGTCAGTCTCAATTGTTATCTGTGATCCATGACATCAGTGCTCAGCGTGAGCTGCAAGATGCACTTTGGTACTATCAAAATAATTTAGAAGAGCAAGTTGCTGAACAAACCAAAGAGATCCAGCAAATGAGCAGTATGCGTATGTTGCTGCTGGCTGTGATCATTGTCATTTTGTTGTCATCGATGATGGTACTTGTTGTGTTGTTGCTGCGTTTACGAAGAGCTAAGCGGCGCTCAGAAGCACAAGGTGCTAGGCTCGAGGCTATTTTTGACAGCATTGTTGATTTATTGGTCTTTACTGATAAAGACGGCATCATCCTATCGACGAATCAACGCGTTCAAGATGTGTTTGGGGTAGCGCATTGCATGCTTAATCAACCCATCGAAGAGGTACTGGATGAGGGTATTTGTACCAAGCAAAGTACCTGTCATCAAATGCAATGTGAAGTACATATAGCAAATCACAGCACCACATTTAGTGTCACGAAAAACCCTGTTTTAGACCTTCACAAGCAACTTGTTGGGTATATCTATGTGCTGCAAGACATTACAGAGCGTTTAGCACAAGAAAAAGATCAGCGCTTGGCACGTACGGTGTTTGATACCACCAGTGAAGGCGTGTTGGTTTCGGACAAGAATAATCGCATCCAAATGGTCAATCGGGCATTTACCGAGATAACGGGGTTTAGCGCTGATGAAGTTATGGGGCAATCGCCCGCGATGTTTAACTCCGGTCATCATGGCAATGCGTATTTTAATAAGCTGTATCAAACTCTCAATGAGCGTGGGCATTGGGAAGGTGAAATCTGGAATCGTCGTAAGAGTGGTGATGTTTATCCTAGTTGGTTGCAAGTATCAGCGGTGTTTGACAAGCAAGGTGACATAGAAATGTATGTGGCATTGTTTAATGACATCACATCGCGTAAGCATCATGAGCAAATGATGTGGCAGCAAGCTAACTTTGATACCTTAACGGGTTTGGCGAATCGTCATCATTATCATGAAAAATTTGATCAAGCATTAGCTAATGCAAAAGAGCAGCAAACTCGCTTAGCTATCTGCTTTATTGATTTAGACCGTTTTAAGGCGATCAACGACACTTTAGGGCACCATATTGGCGACTTACTGCTAATCGAAGCCGCGCAGCGGATCCAAGACTGCACCAGAAGTTCAGATACTGTTGCTCGGTTGGGAGGAGACGAATTCGCGATACTTCTAACAGACATAAAAAGTATTCGGGATGTTGAAGGCATCGCCAATAAGATTTTGCATCAACTGAGTAGTCAATTTGTGCTCGAAGGGCATGAAGCCTTTGTTTCTGGTAGTATGGGGATCACTTTCTATCCTGATGATGGTGACGATCGCAAGGTGTTATTGCGAAATGCCGACAGCGCTATGTATAAAGCGAAAGAGCATGGTAGGAATTGTTTTCAATTTTACACCAGTGTCATGCACGAAAATGCAAAAGCACGTAGTCAACTCGAAGGAGCTTTACATAAATCTCTTATTAATAAAGAGTTATCAGTGGTATACCAACCAATCCATGATGCCAAAGGGCAGCGGCTAGGATGTGAAGCGTTATTACGCTGGCATAGTGAGGCGTTAGGTCAGGTGCCTCCAGATGAGTTTATTCCAGTTAGTGAAGAGCTTGGTTTAATTTTAGCTATGGGAGAGTGGGTGTTATATCAGGCATGCTCCCAGGCAAAAAGTTGGTGTGATAGGTTAGATGGCGCTTTTTTTGTCACGGTCAACGTATCAAGCACACAATTTAAGCGTCAGGATGTGTCTATGTTGGTTGCTAAGGTATTGCGAGAAACAGGCCTGTTAGCGCATTGTCTTACCCTCGAGATCACGGAAAATGTACTTGCTGATAATTCAGAACATATTTTACGCCAGTTGAGCGCTTTGCGTGATATGGGAGTAGAGTTGGCGATTGATGATTTTGGTACGGGTTATTCATCTTTGAGTTATCTAAAGCGTTTCCCTTTATCAAAACTAAAAATTGATAAAGAGTTCATTTGTGATCTTCCTGATGATGCAGAAGACAGAGCACTGGTTAGTGCAATCATTTCAATGGCCAGCAATTTAAACCTCAAGGTTGTTGCTGAAGGCGTCGAAACGGTTGAACAGCTTGGTTTATTAAAACAGTTAAACTGTGATTTCACACAAGGGTATTATCACAGTAAACCATTGAGTGCTGTCGACTTTGAGGATTATTTGCTGTCCTTTAACGACGCTCACTAGGGCACAATGCGCGATGTTTTGTGCAGAGCGCTTTGAGTCGTTGCTGTGCTTTAGTGTTGCCCTGGGCTGTGGCTTGTTCAAGCCAGAATATGGCCGCTGCTAGATCTTGTTTACCGCCCTGACCTTGCTCAACCATGTCTGCCAAATTGTACTGTCCCCAGCTGTCTCCTTGCTCTGATGCTTGTAAAAAGCGTTCGCGCGCAGCCTGGTAGTCGCCTTGTTGATAAAGCATTATGCCATCATTATTGTGCGGGTTTAGCTTCGTTTTTACGCGAATATTGCCGTTGATTGCGCTGGGCATGGCGCGTCTTTTTACGATGCCACCCAACACGTAAATATCTTCTGGGCGATATACTGTATCGATGGCCTGAGCGTCAAAGTATGACTGCAATTGATCGCGTTCTAGGGTGAGCGTTTGGTTTCTAAAATAACTGTCTAGCATCAGTGAATCGAGTGATATTGCACGCTCAGCGCCGCGTTTTTTTCGGTAAGTAAAACTGCCTTGCTGTAACTCAACATGCTCATCGGTCACGTTCAACACTTGCGCGACTCGGTACTGTGCTTGGTACCTTCGCTGTGTTTGAAAGTGTCCCATGTTGATCACCCACACATCATCTTTTTGTGGTTCGGCTAGCAGAGTGTGCTGTAAGCGCTGGGATTGTTGATAAGAAACAACTTGGTGGGCAATGGCTATTACAGTGATGACGCAAATAAGGTGTGCTTTATATTTGACAATTGAGTGCTCAAGTCGACCATGAATAAAAAACGTGAGTTTTTGCAGTACTGATAAACTTTTTAGATACATTGACATCAATCCCTATGTTAGTCCTATCAAGGTTTTAGACTTTAACAAGTGTTAGTACCGATTACCAACTGCAATTGTTCATGTATCACGAGCTTGAAGAGCGTATTGGAAAGAAGGCCGCCGTTTGGCGGCCATGGTTTGACTATGGATTTTTACCAGTCAGGGTTGTTTTAGCGTTGGCTGCCATCATAGCAAATACGGCGTACGCTGCCGTATTTTGCTTGAGCTTATCAGGGTCGACTTTATCTAATGTATCATCAGCGGTGTGGTGATAATCAAAATAATCGGTACCATCTTGATGTAGTGCAAATATTGGGGCATTTGTGGCTTGGCGAAGCGGGATAAGATCGGGGCCACCATGTGCGTTATTGGCACGCACATACTTGATATCAAGTGGTGCTAATTGCTCTGCAATTGCTCTGACAACAGGGAGTGAATTGGCAGAGACGCTTGATTCAAAACCGTAAACAACATCAGCACCAAAGTCTGATTCGGCAGCAGCAACGATGTTATCTAGCTTATCGGCATGCTGTTTGAAGTAAGCTTTAGCCCCCCACAGGCCGAGTTCTTCAGCAGCGAATAAGACAACTCGAATAGAGCGTTTAGGGCGAGCGATTTGTTTAATGTGTGTGGCTGCGGCCATCGTGAGCGCTACACCTGCGCCATCATCTAAGGCCCCTGTACCCAAATCCCATGAATCCAGATGACCACCAATTAATACATACTGCTGTGGAGCATCAGAGCCGGTTATCTCTGCGATCACATTGTAGCTGGTGCCTTCTCCCAAGTCTTCTGTTTGCAGGTTGATGTTGACGGAGACGGCATGGCCTGCATTTAATAAGCGCTCAATTTGGTCGGCATCAGGGTTGGCAATCGCGGTGTTGGGGATTTTACTCACGCCATCTTTATAACGGCTGTTACCTGTATGAGCAAAGCGATGGTGACTGGTACTGACTGAACGCATCATATATGCAATTGCGCCTTTTTTCGCCGCTTCTATTGCGCCGGTATTGCGCGCACGTACGGCTGGGCCGTAGCCGTTGCCATCAATATGCCTATTCATGCGGTAGTTAACGAACGCAATTTTATTTTCTAAACTCCCCTTTGGTGCTGCTATTAGCTCATCCAATGTTTCAAACATCACAACTGGTGCGGTGAGTCCTTCTTTTGGCGTGCCGATACTATTACCAAGTGCGGTAAGGTGCAATGGCTGCTTGGACGGAGTAATAATGGTTCCCGATTCGCGGTATCTGCGCCAGTTCGGAAACGTGGCAGGCTCTAGCCAAACTTTATCAAACCCAAGCTGTTCGAACTGCTGCTTTGCCCATTCAACGGCTTTTTTATCATTTTCGCTACCAGGTAAGCGCGGCCCAACTTCAGAGGTTAATGACTCTAAAAGTTGCCAACTTAGATCACTGTCTAGCGCCAGCTCTGTGACCTGTTTCACTTGTTGAATTTGTGTCGGGGTGAATTCTTGTGCTTTGACTGTGCCAATCAGTGGCACAAGTGCACATATTGTCGTTAACAGTTTCTTCATCATATCCTAAGGTAACGTGTTTTAAAAAGGCGTGTGATTGTCTCATTGATGAGGCTGTTAGCAAAGTTTATGGGATTAAATACATAGCCGTTGCGATATTCGCGCAGTGAGATTTCTGCTAGAATTGCGCTCAATTTAATTCATCGAGAATCACACATGAATACAGCTGCATTTAATACCTTACCTTTGGCGACAGAGTTTTTAAATACGTTGGCCGATTTAGGCTTTAAAAGCATGACACCTGTTCAGGCGCAGAGTTTACCCGTGGTGTTGTCAGGTAAAGATGTTATCGCACAGGCGAAAACAGGCTCAGGTAAAACAGTGGCTTTTAGTCTTGGTGTGTTGTCTCGACTGAATGTGAATCGTTATCGAGTACAGGGGCTGGTGTTATGCCCAACAAGAGAGCTGGCAGAGCAAGTCGCGGCTGAAATGCGAAAGTTAGCCCGAGGCATTCACAATATCAAAATATTAACGTTGTGTGGCGGCGTGCCAATCGGTCCGCAAATTGGATCACTTGAACACGGCGCGCATATTATAGTGGGGACGCCAGGGCGGGTAGAGGATCACCTGTTCAAAGGGACATTAAATTTAACTGAAGTCTCCAGTTTAGTGCTAGATGAAGCAGATCAAATGTTGGATATGGGCTTTGCAGATGTGCTTGATAATATCGTATCGTATTTGCCACAACAGCGTCAGACCTTGTTATTCAGTGCAACTTATCAAAAGCGGATTGAAGAGATAGCCGAGCGTGTGATGCAAAATCCACAAATGGTCAAAGTTGAAGAGCAAGTGGTGAATACCAGTATTAAGCAGTTGTTTTTTAAATTGGATAACAATAAGTTACGCTTCAATACTTTACGCTTATTATTATTACAACATAAACCTCAGAGCTGCGTAGTATTTTGTAATACCAAAGTTGAAACGCAAAAAGTATGTGACGAGTTGAAGGCCAGTGGCTTCAACGTTGTGGCTCTACATGGTGATTTGGAACAGCGGGAAAGAGAGCAGACCTTAATTCGCTTCGCTAATAAAAGTGCCTCCGTACTCGTTGCCACCGATGTAGCTGCACGTGGTTTGGATATTGATGATATGGACATGGTGATCAATTACCACCTAGCGCACGATTCACAAACCCATGTGCATCGTGTTGGGCGAACTGGCCGAGGGGGCAAAAAAGGGTTGGCATGTTCGATTTATGGAGAGAGCGAAGCGTTTAAAGTGGCTCAAATTGGAGATGTATATGACCGTGATTTTGAACCAAGCCCGATGCCATCACTGAATCTATTGGATAAGCCACCGTATAAGCCAGATATGATAACGCTGCAAATTGATGGTGGTAAAAAACAAAAGATACGCCCCGGTGATATTGTCGGTAGCTTAACAGGAGAGCAAGGTATTGCCTTTGCGCAAATTGGAAAAATTAATGTGCTAGATAATAGTGCTTATGTCGCAGTCGCGCGTGAAGCCGCCAAGCCTGCTTTTCGTAAGTTAAGTGAAGGAAAGTTAAAAGGTCGAAAGTTTCGCGTTCGCCGCATTAACTAAGCGTCATGATATGTGCTTTAAGCAATTCATACTCATTTTTGAGTTGCTTAAAGTGTTCTGCACAACCACTAGCCTTGTCTGGATGATGTGTCACAGCGTATTGACGCCAACACGTTTTTAATTGCCTAACATCGTACGGATAGCTTAATTGCCATTTTGAACATAAGGCTTTGATTTTATCAATCGGTGTGTGTGTCATTGGTTTTAAAGTGTTGAGTCGCTGCCAAAAACTATCTAGTAACTCGACAATCTCTTGCTTTGAAGTTTCGTAATTAGCCCAGTTTAAGTAATAATCTCTCAGTGTATCTTTGCCTATCGGTGTATTTTTTTTATGCTCGCTGAGTTGAATGTGCATACTGCTAACATGCAGATAAAACCCTTCGTTTATTAATTCTTGTTGTAGCTGAAATAGTGCGTTCATAATGAGAAAGTTTTTCTTAAACAAATCTTTATAGGGCTCCTCGTCTAGCTTTGGTAAAATTTCGTTAACATTTATGGCGTGGCCGATGGTATGCACCTTATGTATTTGCTGGTCCGAGATCGCAATGAAAATGGCATCTATAAGTGGGTTGAGCATTGTTCCGCCAAGTGAGTTAGTGTATCTTCAGCATAGCATGATTCAAGTTTAACACGGTGATTACAAGGATGGTAAATAGGCTGTTTTTTAAAGTGGTGATATATGCCACGTTATTATTCAACTCTTTGGTGACGCCCCTAAGTCATGCTTCTTCTGAGTTATCAACGCCACAATCACTGGCTGCACAAATAGAGCAATTAGCCGACCTTGATGATTGGCAGGATATTTCCATCAAGGGCCATCAATTGTTGTCTCATCCAAATATCACTGACAAGCAGCATTTTGATGTATTAAAAGTATTGGCTAAAGCAGCGTTTAACCGAGATGATTTTGCTACCACTGAACGTTACTTAAAAGAGATTGAAGCGCAATACAAGCAGATGCCGCTAAGTGAAGGCTATTACTTTGCAACCAAACTTTTAGCGATCAATACCTTTCATCAGGGCAAATATAACACCGCTGTTGAGCTTTACAAAAAAGCTTTGAGTATTGCCACTAAGCGTAAACAGCCGCTTGAACAAGCACACATGCACAATAACTTGGGCCTTGTGTATGTTGAAACGAATGAGTTAAGTAGAGCAATTACGCATTATGGCGAAGCGCAAAAGCTATACCAACAGCAAGGGAATCTGCAAGATGAAGCTGACATTATGCTCAACTTGTCAGCATTATATATCCGCCAGTATCAATTTGACACTGCTCAAGAGATGATCGGTACGGTCATTAAATATTTTGAAGAGCTCAATGATAACTATGGTATCGCATTGGCAAATTCGTACTTAGGTGAGCTATATAGCAAAAAAGGCTTAAACCTTTCTGCTCGACACTATTATCAAGCTGCCATTGACTATTATGAAGCTGAGAATAATACCGACCTTTTAATGGTTCAATATACTTATCTGGCAAATGTTAGTATTGCGCAAGGAAATTTTGAATTAGCCGAAAAAGAAGCCAACTTTGCGCTGTATTATGCTGAAAAGATCAATAGCAAATCTGGACGCATGCGAGCACTGTTTCCTTTAGCAAAGTCACTTTTTGCCAAAGGTGAAGTGAATATGGCCCTCAAGATGGTTGAAGAATCTTTCGAGCTTGCTAAGCAGTTAGGTGCTCGTTATCTAGAACGTGAAGAATTGGCGACTTTGGCCTTACTGCAAGCCAGCGTCGGTCAGCATAAACAAGCACTGGAGAGTTTTACTCAGTATAAAACTGAACAGTCAGAATATTTGAATGAAAATGTATTGGCCAAAATGGTCGATTATCAAAATCGCATTGAAGCGGCCGAATTGAACCGTGAAATCATGGAGCTAAAGCAAAATCAAGCTTTGCAAGCTCTGCAAATCGACAAGCGAGAGCAAGTTATCTGGCTTAGCGCGATGGTCGTCTTGTCGCTTTTTATTGCCGTCGTGAGCCTGTATTACAAGCAAGCTGAAAAGAATGCCAAAGTAGAGTTACGTGAAAAGGTAGCTGAGCGAACAGCTGAGTTGCAGCGAGTGGCAGATGAGCTGCGCAAGGCCAATCAAGTCAAGAATCAGTTTTTGGCAAATATTAGCCATGAGATCAGAACCCCTCTAACTTCCATCATAGGTCAGGCAGAAGCAATGCTCAATGACCATGCGAGTAATCCGGATTTACAGGTATCTTTAGGAGTTATTCAGCGACAAGGTGAGCACTTAAAAGGGCTAGTAAGTGATGTGCTTGACCTTAGTCGAATAGAGGCGCAGCGCTTAGAGCTTGAATATACAGAGTTTACGGCCAAAAGTTTGCTTAATGATATCAGTGACATGTTTCATAACGCTTGCAAGGTAAAGGGGCTTGAGTTTAGCGTAAAAGGTGACTTTGACGACTCTGTTATCGTTAAACTCGACTATATGCGAGTGAAGCAAATTTTGATTAACTTGCTCGGGAACGCAGTAAAGTTTACGGAACAGGGTAAAGTAGGCTTACATGTAAGCTGTCACCCATCGGGTTTGGTATTTAAGGTATTCGACACAGGGATTGGTATGAGCCCAGAGCAATTAGGTCGAGTGTTTGAGAGTTTTCAGCAAGGTGATAATAGTATTACGAGGCGCTTTGGCGGCTCTGGATTAGGGCTATGTTTATCGCAACAACTTACTGAGATAATGGATGGCAGCATTAGTGTTAACAGTCAGTTAGATAAAGGCAGTGAGTTCATAGTATTTATACCTTGCTCTCCTGAGCATAGTGAGCTGCCAAACCATGAGGAACAACCTCAAACCATTATATGGGAACACGGTAAAGTATTAGTTGCGGAAGATCATGATGACAACCGCGCGCTCTTTAAACGTATTTTGGAGCAACTAGGGTTAGAGGTGCTTGCAGCAAAGAACGGGGAAGAAGCTGTCGAAATATGTTTAAGAGAATATCCGGATATTGTGTTTATGGATATTCAAATGCCAAAAATGGATGGCGTTGAGGCGCTCAACTTATTGCATCTATCAGGCTTTGATCAACCCGTGTATGCCTTGACGGCCAATGTGATGGAGCATGAAATTAAGTCGTACTTAAAGGTTGGCTTTACTGGGCACTTGGGTAAGCCTCTTGATAGAAAAATGTTATTAAAAGTATTACAAAGGCACATATCAGTCACCTCAGTTGCGCCTTTGAGCCAATTAGACATGAGTGATTTAGCATCGAGCTTTGTGGCAACTTTAGCGAGCGAACGAGCATCTATAATCGAGTTTTGGCAGACACAGCAGTGGTTTAATTTGCAAAGAGCTTGTCACCGTTTATCGGGGGCAGCAAGTACATTCAATTTTGGTTCTTTAGCAAATATAGCGCGACAATTAGAAAGTGTACTGAAAAATGAAGAATATAAACAAGCTGAAAATTTATACCTTATATTGTGTGATGAATTAGAGTTTTTAAGCTTGTCAGAACAGCTCGACGTTGGCTGAGTCGTCTTTTTTTGATGTGCTAGAGCTTTGAGTTTCTTGCTTTTGCTCTGCCACCTTTGCTTCGCGTTGTGAGGTATCAACTGAAGCAAAATCTACATTAAATAATGACAACTTGTCACGGATGGTGACGGCAAGATTAAGTAAATCGCTACTGGATACGGCCTGAATTTTTGAACTCGATAGCGCATCAGAGTTTAGCTCTACCATAGACTCAATACTGGTCTGTGCTTCATCATAAACCGCTTTTTGTTGCTCGACTTGCGTATGAATGTTTTGCGACATGTCATTGACGCTGATCATGGCTTGTTCTATTTGATCAACTTCTTTGGTAGATGCTTCAGATAGAGAAACGGTTTGCTCTGTTTGTGCTAATGCTTCTTGCATGAGTTTGTGTGCACTGTCAGTGCCTAACTGAATTTTGGTGACCATATCTCTGACTTGTTGTGTTGACTGACTGGTTCTGGCTGCAAGGCTGCGTACTTCATCTGCAACGACTGCAAATCCTCGGCCTTGCTCTCCGGCTCTGGCTGCTTCAATCGCTGCGTTTAATGCAAGCAAGTTGGTCTGCTCTGCTATGGCGTTTATCACCTCTATGACTGAGCTTATTGCATCACTATCGGTTTTTAGAGTGCTTATTTGTTTGCTCGTTTGCTCGATATTATCAACTAAACCGAGCAGACTTTGCTGACTCTTGTCGGTATCTTTGCGTGTTTGCTTTACGGCAATCGTAGCATCTTCTACAGAGTGATAAATTTTATCAAGGTTCTCGTCTAGCTCCCGAGAAACAGCCAGGATCCGATTAATTGATGCTGCAAGGTCTTGGCCATGAGCATGTTGTATAGACGCTTTTTGTGTCATGGATGCATAGGTATCTCGCAAGTTATCTGCCATTGGGTAAAGTCGAGCTGAAGAAGCATGGATCTCACCGATCATATGCTCAATCGTTGCGAGGCTTGCGTTAAGTGCAAAGCACACTTTTGGTAGGTTTCTGTTTGTTTCATCAAAGCGAAATGTTAGATCCACATTACTTTCTTTTACTAACGCATGTAAGAGTTGCTCTAAATACTCAGTACGAGGCCTTTTGCAGCTTTGGTAATAAAAAAAGCAAAGCGTGCATCCCAACGTGACACCTAGTAATGTAAGAATTATCACAAACTGCAATGAGAAAAATAAGCTAACACCGATAATTAACAGCGCGTGACTTGATAAAAAAAGCAAGATAAAGGGCGCATTCTTCATGATTTAACAGGTCCTTTTAGCGACTAAAAGACCACGTAAATGATAGTTTATAATATTTGATGAAGCCAAATTTGTGTATAAAAAAAGCCTGTAAAAACAGACTTTTTTTTATACAAAGAGGTGATTATTTGCGACGCATCAAATCAAAAAACTCGTCGTTAGTTTTGCTCATTGATAGCTTATCAATAAGGAACTCCATTGCGTCGATTTCTGACATTTCATGAACAATCTTGCGTAAGATCCACATCTTTTGTAGCTCATCCGCTTTCGTCAAGAGTTCTTCGCGACGGGTACCTGAACGATTAAAGTCAATAGCAGGGAATACGCGCTTCTCCGCAATCTTACGATTAAGGTGTAACTCCATGTTACCTGTGCCTTTAAACTCTTCGTAGATAACTTCATCCATTTTAGAGCCTGTATCGATAAGCGCTGTAGCGATAATTGTTAAGCTGCCGCCTTCTTCAACATTACGCGCCGCACCAAAGAAACGCTTTGGTTTGTGTAAAGCGTTAGCGTCAACACCACCGGTTAATACTTTACCTGATGAAGGGATCACCGTGTTGTAAGCACGCGCTAAACGTGTAATTGAGTCAAGCAAGATGACGACATCTTTTTTGTGCTCTACCAAGCGCTTCGCTTTTTCGATAACCATTTCGGCAACTTGTACGTGGCGGTTAGCTGGTTCATCGAATGTTGATGCAATGACTTCGCCTTTTACAAGACGTTGCATTTCGGTTACTTCTTCAGGTCGCTCATCGATTAGCAATACCATTAGCGTTGCATCTGGGTTGTTATAGGTAATTGATTGAGCGATATTTTGTAAAAGCATCGTTTTACCCGCTTTAGGCGGAGCAACAATAAGGGCGCGTTGGCCTCTTCCTATTGGTGATGCTAAATCGAGTACTCGAGCCGTGATGTCTTCGGTACTACCATTGCCTCTTTCCATCACAAAACGTTCATTTGCGTGGATAGGGGTAAGGTTTTCGAATAATATTTTAGTACGAGAGTTTTCAGGTTTGTCGAAATTAACTTCGTTGACTTTTAATAAGGCAAAATAACGCTCACCATCTTTTGGCGGACGAATAAGGCCGCTGATGGTGTCACCTGTGCGCATACTAAAGCGTCGGATTTGGCTCGGTGATACATAAATATCATCTGGGCCTGCTAAGTAAGAAGCTTCTGAAGAGCGTAGAAAGCCAAAGCCATCTTGTAAAATTTCTAAAACACCGCCGCCGTAGATGTTTTCGCCACTCTTGGCGTGGGCTTTTAAAATGGCAAAAATTATGTCTTGTTTTCTTAGACGGGCTACGTTTTCGAGTCCCATAGACTCGGCTAGTTTTACAAGTTCATTAATTGACTTGTCTTTAAGTTCGCGTAAATGCATATTGGTGGGTTCTTTATTTCACTTGTCATTCTCGTTATTACGAGAGAGGTTGATTTGGTAAAGCTAAAGGTTAGTGATGTATAAATTAGCAGTTAGGCCGCTGGGCGTCCAGTCTTTATACAAATTTTGTGTTAAAAATATTGAAAGGACTGTATCTCTAAGCTGTGTGCACCTGTTTTTGTCTGAAAAAACAGGTGCACTGACAAATTAAGCGTTGCTATCTAAAAACTCGATTAACTGAGTTTTTGACAATGCGCCTACTTTAGTTGCTACAACTGCACCGTCTTTAAATAGCAAAAGGGTAGGAATACCGCGAATACCAAATTTAGGTGGTGTACCAGCATTTTGGTCAATGTTTAATTTACCTATAGTCACTTTATCAGCGTATTCTTCAGCTACTTCGTTCAGAATCGGAGCAATCATTTTACAAGGACCACACCATTCAGCCCAAAAATCTACTAGCACGGGCTTATCTGATTTAAGTACATCTGCTTCAAAGCTATCATCGGTAAGTTGAATTATTTTGTCGCTCATTGCGCTCTCCATTAGAATTTGGCGAATTATTTAATGCGTATTTAAACACTCTTGTTTCTTATTGCAAGTTTAAACGTTATGCTTTATCGCTATGACTAAGACACATTTGACCAATAAAAAATTTTCTGACTTTGCTTTAGCACCGGAAGTGGTCGCCGGTTTAACTGAGAATGGCTTCGAATATTGTACGCCAATCCAAGCAAAGTGTTTGCCTTTTATCATTGCTGGTCGCGATATCGCGGGCCAAGCTCAAACGGGGACAGGTAAAACTTTGGCTTTCTTAACAGCCACTTGCCACCGCTTGTTGCAAAAAGAAGGCGCATCCAGAAAACACCCAAGGGCACTGATCATGGCTCCCACTCGGGAGTTAGCGATTCAGATACATAAAGATGCAAAAGTTATTGCGCCACAGTGTAATTTAAAACTAGGTTTGATATATGGTGGCGAAGATTACGAAAAACAACGCACGCAACTAGAAAATGGGGTAGATATTTTAATTGGTACTACCGGGCGTTTGATCGATTTTTATAAGCAAGGCGCTTACAGCCTCAATGAAATTGAAGTTGTAGTACTAGATGAAGCCGATCGTATGTTCGATTTGGGCTTTATTAAAGACATACGCTATTTGTTTAATCGTATGCCAGATACATCATCGCGTCTTAACTTGTTGTTTTCTGCGACGTTGTCGTATCGGGTTCAAGAGTTGGCTTTTGAGCACATGACTAACCCTGAGCATGTACAAATTGAGCCTGATGTAAAAACGGGTAAACGGATCCAAGAAGAGCTATTTCATCCGTCGCACGATGATAAGATCCCGCTACTATTGACGCTAATAGAAGAAGAATGGCCAGAAAAGGCGATTGTTTTTGCTAATACCAAGCAAAGTTGTGAAAACGTTTATGCCTGGCTAAAAGCTGATGGGCATCGCGTAGGTTTGTTAACTGGTGATGTAAATCAGAAAAAGCGTCAGAGTATTTTAGCGCAATTCAGCAAAGGTGAGGTTGATTTTTTGGTGGCAACTGATGTAGCTGCGAGGGGATTACATATCCCTGAAGTGAGTCACGTATTTAATTTTGACTTGCCAGATGATTGTGAAGATTATGTACATAGAATAGGGCGTACGGGCCGAGCAGGTGCATCTGGTCATGCTATTAGTTTTGCATGTGAGCAGTATGCATATAATTTGCACGAAATTGAGGCCTACATTGAGCATTCAATTCCATTGTCACATTATGACAAGACAGCATTGCTTGATGATATAACCAAGCCTAATATTCAAAGGAAAAGGAACTACCCTTCTGGGCCACGCAACCGAAATAACGGTCGCCGTCAAGGTAGTTACCAAAAACAACGCTCTAATTAAGAGTGAGGCGATCACATTGATCGATGTTTTTAGAGGTTTATAAGTAGTGGTGCAAAAAATTCCTCAAAGCGATGTATTTGCGGTTATTGATTTAGGGTCCAACAGCTTTCACATGCTTATTGCAAGACATGCAGCAGGTGGCGTTCACACAATTGGACGAGTTAAGCGAAAAGTGCGTTTAGCAGCCGGT
>NZ_AP021846.1:112500-202500 GCF_009176705.1 Pseudoalteromonas sp. A25
ATGTTAATCAGGGTAGGGTAAGTCGACCCCTAAGGCGAGGCTGAAGAGCGTAGTCGATGGGAAACGGGTTAATATTCCCGTACTTGGAATAATTGCGATGGGGGGACGGAGCAGGCTAAGTAAGCATGGCGTTGGTTGTCCATGTGAAAGTGTGTAGGCTGGCGACTTAGGAAAATCCGGGTTGCTAAGGCTGAGACACGAGACGAGCCACTACGGTGGTGAAGTTACTGATGCCCTACTTCCAGGAAAAGCCTCTAAGCTTCAGATTATTTCGAATCGTACCCCAAACCGACACAGGTGGTCAGGTAGAGAATACTAAGGCGCTTGAGAGAACTCGGGTGAAGGAACTAGGCAAAATCGTACCGTAACTTCGGGAGAAGGTACGCTGACATTAGGTGAAGAGCTTCGCGCTTGGAGCTGAAGTCAGCCGCAGTGACCAGGTGGCTGGGACTGTTTATTAAAAACACAGCACTGTGCAAAATCGTAAGATGACGTATACGGTGTGACACCTGCCCGGTGCCGGAAGGTTAATTGATGGGGTTAGACTTAGGTCGAAGCTCTTGATCGAAGCCCCGGTAAACGGCGGCCGTAACTATAACGGTCCTAAGGTAGCGAAATTCCTTGTCGGGTAAGTTCCGACCTGCACGAATGGTGTAACCATGGCCACGCTGTCTCCACCCGAGACTCAGTGAAATTGAAATCGCAGTGAAGATGCTGTGTACCCGCGGCTAGACGGAAAGACCCCGTGAACCTTTACTACAGCTTGGCACTGAACATTGACCCTACATGTGTAGGATAGGTGGGAGGCTTTGAAGCACAGACGCTAGTTTGTGTGGAGCCGACCTTGAAATACCACCCTTGTAGTGTTGATGTTCTAACTTAGGTCCCTTATCGGGATTGAGGACAGTGCCTGGTGGGTAGTTTGACTGGGGCGGTCTCCTCCCAAAGAGTAACGGAGGAGCACGAAGGTTGGCTAAGTACGGTCGGACATCGTACGGTTAGTGTAATGGTAGAAGCCAGCTTAACTGCGAGACAGACACGTCGAGCAGGTACGAAAGTAGGTCATAGTGATCCGGTGGTTCTGAATGGAAGGGCCATCGCTCAACGGATAAAAGGTACTCCGGGGATAACAGGCTGATACCGCCCAAGAGTTCATATCGACGGCGGTGTTTGGCACCTCGATGTCGGCTCATCACATCCTGGGGCTGAAGTCGGTCCCAAGGGTATGGCTGTTCGCCATTTAAAGTGGTACGCGAGCTGGGTTTAGAACGTCGTGAGACAGTTCGGTCCCTATCTGCCGTGGGCGTTTGAGAATTGAGAGGGGCTGCTCCTAGTACGAGAGGACCGGAGTGGACGAACCGCTGGTGTTCGGGTTGTGATGCCAATTGCATTGCCCGGTAGCTACGTTCGGAATCGATAACCGCTGAAAGCATCTAAGCGGGAAGCGAGCCTCGAGATGAGTTCTCACTTTAACTTTAAGTTAACTGAAGGGCCGTTGAAGACTACAACGTTGATAGGCTGGGTGTGGAAGCATGGTGACATGTTAAGCTAACCAGTACTAATTACCCGTGAGGCTTAACCATACAACGCCAAAGTGGTTTTGCACGTTAGAAGTTAGTATTACTAGAGTAGTGTTTTACGAATTATCAGAATTTCCGAATTTAAGAATTAAACAAGGTGAGCGACGAAGCGGTATCGCGAAATTGATTCACCTTGCGCAAATGGAATGCTCGTGCGATGCACGATGTCATTAAACATTTGCACTAAGAATTTGCTTGGTGAACATAGCGTTTTGGAACCACCTGACCCCATGCCGAACTCAGAAGTGAAACGAAACAGCGTCGATGATAGTGTGGCAGCTGCCATGTGAAAGTAGAACATCGCCAAGCACCTAATAAAAGAAAGCCCGATTCGAAAGAGTCGGGCTTTTTTGCGTTTGGGGGGTTGTAGGCTGTGATAAGCGCAGCGCCATCCAACATTGAGGTGAGCCCTTCGGCAGTCTATTCACCTTGTGGAGTGATATTCACGTCACTTTTAAGTCTTAGACAGCTCTTGATATAGTTATCGAAGTAGGCCCGATCTTGCCAAAGAGTTTTAACACCAACGTCAAATATCGAAACGTATTGTGCACTGTGCTTATTGATAAGCAAGTATCCTTGAGTTACAAAAGCTGGTTTGTCTTGGAAGGTTATCAACTTATTTTGCTCTTGCGTGAGTGTCTTTGCATATTCCGTTTTTGTCTGTTCTGTTAAAATGACAACGTCTGCTCGTTCTCTGAGTAGGAAAGACAAGTTTTTAGTCGTATATGTTGCGTTGACTATGCTGATATCATGTCGTTCTATTGCTTCAAGTAATTCATCAGGATAAGTGAGGCCTTGGTTGAGTACGAGTCGATATGGTGCGAGATCTTTATAAGTTTGGTAGTTAAGGTTCAAGCTAGTTAAATGATAAAACCGACTAACTTCAGTTGTTACTGGCGTTTTGGTATAGATATAGTCTTGAGCGCGTTGTTCGCTAAAATACCAATAAGCACTGCCCGAAAACGCCTTTTTTTGTCCTTCTTGATATGCCCTATCCCAGGGCATGAATACAAATCTCACTTTAAGGTTTGACAGTGCAAAGGCGTCACGGATGAGTTTTGCAACACAACCTTGATCTCTGCGCCCTTGATCCATATAAGGGGGCCATTGACCTGTGCTAATATATATCGTCTTTGGTGGGCTAAGTGCTGTACATACACCTGCGTTAACTAATAAAGATAGATAAAGAAGTTGTCGTAGCACCATTATTCTCGAAGGAAAGTATTATTATTAAATATAGTCACTTTCTTATTTTAAGGAAATGAGGTGGTCACTTTTTATGGACACATTTAAAACTATTCTAGCAAGTGCAAGTGAACGTAAAGGGGGAAAGCGCAATGTACTTTCTTTACTTACCGAGCCTAGCACACAGCAACAACTTGAAAAGCTTACTGATTCCGATTGGCTTGAAGAATTTACTCGTAAGGTTTTTCAAAGTGGATTTTACTGGAATGTTATTGATGCTAAGTGGCATGGATTTAGGGAAGTGTTTTGGGACTTTGATGTCGATAAGCTGCTAATGATGTCTCCAGACATGCTTGAACAAAGAGCCAGTGATGAACGTATTGTTCGTAATTATAAAAAAGTGATGACCATTGCACATAATTGCATGATGATCTATGAAGTAGCACAGGAGCATGGGTCTTTTTCACAGTTTATAGCGCAATGGCCAACAGATGATATTACAGGCTTGTGGCTGTACTTGAAAAAGCATGGCGCTAGACTAGGTGGCAATACAGGACCATTTGCGCTTAGGGTATTGGGCAAAGATACTTTTATTCTATCGCGTGATGTAGAGTCTTATCTGCGCGCTCACGGCATTATAGACGGTGGGCTACATTCCAAAAAATCACTCGTAGCTACACAAAACTTCTTTAACACCTTGGTATCCCAAAGTGGTTGGTCTTTGCAATCACTTAGCCAGCTTATTGCTTTAAGTGTAGGCGATAATATTGTTCATTCGGTTGAAGCGTCATGAGCTTTTTTGATAGATACACCCAATTGGGTTCACAGTTTGCTGTGATGCACTCGCCAAGGTTAGCAAATAGTGTGAACCCAGAAAAACTCAATTTATTGTTATGGAACGAAGACGTTGCAAATAAATACGCTATTGCTATTGATAAAGGGCAAGCACACCTTTATTTGAGTGGGCATACTCCACTCAAAAACAGCACCGCAAGCGCTTTAGCGTATTCAGGGCATCAATTTGGCCATTTCAATCCCACTTTAGGCGATGGCAGAGCGCATATTATCGGTAGTTTTAATGACAACTCTGGTAACACATATGACTTACAGTTAAAAGGTTCTGGGGCTACGCCTTTTTCGCGAGGTGGAGACGGGCTGTGTGCGCTTGGCCCGGCAGTCAGAGAGTTTGTTATGAGTCAGGCGATTGATGCGCTTGGGGTACCAACGACAGAATGCCTGTCTGTTGTTGCAACGGGCGATGATGTATATCGAGAGTCATTGTTACCGGGGGCTATTGTATGCAGAGTTGCTAGCAGTCACATTCGTGTCGGCTCTTTTCAATATTTGGCTTTGCAGCAAGATAAAAAAGGGTTACAGCAGCTATTAGACATGGCAATTGAGCGCTATTACCCAGAGATCACTGCGCAAGGAGACGACCGACTAGTTGAGTTTTTGCGAGCGGTATGTAAAAAGCAGGTCGCACTTATTATACATTGGATGCGAGTCGGATTTGTTCATGGTGTGATGAATACCGACAATACACTTGTTGGAGGTGAAACAATTGATTACGGTCCATGTGCTATGTTAGAAGGCTTCTCTTTTGAGCAAGTATTTAGCTCTATAGACCGACATGGGCGATATGCGTTTGGTCAACAGCCCAATATAGCTAGCTGGAACTGTGCACGCTTGGCTGAGTCATTATTAATGTTGTTTGCAGCGAACGAGAAGCATGCTGTAGAGCGGATGAGTGACGTACTGGCTGAATATGCAAGTGACTTTAATAACCAGTATCAGCTTATGTGGGCAAATAAACTGGGGTTACTAGAGTGGCGTGAAGATGATGCCAGTTTATTATCAGAGTTACTGGGTATACTTAAAACCGAAGGACTAGATTATACAAATAGTTTTGCGGCTTTAACGAATCTAACTTTTGAGAACCCCTTGTCTTGCTTTGAGGTTCCAAAAGAGCTTTCACCTTGGCTTCCAAAGTGGCGAGCACGTATTAATGAATACAATAGATCGCAAGTGTGTGCTTTGATGCGCTCGGTTAACCCTGCCATTATCCCCAGAAATGCTTTACTGGAGCAAGTTATTCAGGATTATTACGAACAAGGTCAAAGTAAGTTACTTGAGCATTGGCTACCTTTGCTTAAAGCGCCTTATCAGTATCAAGAATACGAACAATGTTACCTTGAATTTACGTCAAAGAGTGCCTCCTACAAAACCTTTTGTGGCACATAATTTTATAGGATGAATATGACACAGACGCTAACTTGGCAAAGCATCAAGCGACAAGTGCTAGCACACAAAAGACCACTTTTGATAGCGCATGTCATCGCATTTTTTGCGGCATTAGTGAGTGTGCCAATTCCGCTGATGATGCCTTTGCTGGTTGATGAAGTATTGCTCGAAAAGCCGGGTCCTGCGATTGACTTTTTGAATGGCTTGTTGCCAGTTGATTGGCAACAAAGTGCGGTTTATATCGTTATCGTACTATTGAGTGTTATGTGCATGCGTCTTGCTGCACTGGTCCTTGGCGTTATCCAGTCGAGACAATTTACCATCATAGGTAAAGATATCAGCTTGAATATTCGTGAGCGCCTGCTGATACATTTACCCAAGGTTAAACTCAAAGAATATGAGACTCAGGGCGCTGCGGCGATTAGCTCTAGGTGTATTACCGATGTAGAAACATTGGATCAATTTATCAGCCAAACCTTGTCACGGTTTTTAATCGGGCTGCTGACAATCATTGGCACAGCGATCGTGTTGTTGTGGATTGATTTAACACTTGGATTGGTGATTTTGCTACTTAACCCCGCGGTTATTTATTTTTCTAGACAGTTTGGTAAGCGTGTCAAACATCTAAAAAAAGATGAAAATGCGGCATTTGAAGCTTTTCAGGCTGCACTGGTTGAGACGTTAGATGCTATAGCACAATTAAAAGCGGTGCGTCGGGAGACGAGCTACTTTGAGCACGTTCGTTCCACCGCAGCCGATCTCAAGTACTTTGCTGTTCAATCACAATGGAAAACAGATGCAGTTAATCGTTTGAGTTTTACAGTATTTTTACTCGGTTTTGAGGTCTTTAGGGCCATAGCAATGTTGATGGTAGTGTTTGCTGATCTGACCGTTGGACAGATATTCGCTGTATTTGGCTATTTATGGTTCATGATGGGACCGGTCCAAGAATTACTTGGCATTCAGTACGCCTACTATGGAGCTTCTGCAGCGCTACAAAGGTTGAATCAGGTGTTTGCTTTTAAAACGGAAGCAGCAGCACCAAAGCAAAACTCTTTCGTGTTTGAACAATCAAAAATAGGCATTTCGTTCCAGCATGTTAGTTTTGCATATCAACCAGAATTGCCGGTTTTGCAGGATGTATCTTTAGAGATCCCAGCGGGTAAGAAAGTCGCCGTTGTTGCCGTATCAGGTGGAGGAAAATCGACGTTAGTGCAACTGCTACTAGGGTTATATGAAAAGCATTCAGGGAGTATTGAAATTGCGGGCACGCCTGTTGAGCAAATTGGATATCAGAATATAAGAGAAAATATTGCGACCGTATTACAGCAGCCCATTCTTTTTAACAGCACTATCCGAGATAATTTATCATTGGGTCGAGAGCACAGTGATGAGCAGCTTTGGCATGCGCTTAAAGTTGCAGAGTTAGATAGTACGGTGAGAAGTATCGATGGTGGGCTCGATGCATTGGTTGGGCGTAATGGCATTCGCTTATCTGGTGGGCAGAAACAACGATTAGCTATAGCAAGGATGGTGCTTTGTGACCCTAAAGTGGTGATCTTAGATGAAGCTACATCGGCGTTAGACATCGAAACAGAGTCTAAAATTCATAATAATTTAAAGGCATTTTTGCATAACAGGACTACTTTGATCATTGCCCATAGACTGAGCGCGATTAGACAAGCAGATCTAATTTACGTTTTAGACGATGGTCGAATATCGCAAGCGGGTGATCATCATAGCTTGTTGTCTGAAGAGGGCTTATATCAAACATTATTTGGTCATCGTTAACTCCATAAATGCGTAAATGTGTTTATGTTAAGTAAAAATTAATTTATAGCCTACTATTATAAGGCTAAATCCATGAGCTATCTGTGCTCACTTAGTATTAAAGGACGGGACAAAAGATGAAATTTAAATCAATTAGCTTGGCAATCGCAACGCTTTTGGCTGCCTCTGCAGTGAATGCAAATGAGCACAAAGAAGGGGTTCACTTTGGCGTGTTTGGCGATTACTACAAAGCAGATTGGAACGATGTGCGTGACGCCGCGAGTGTCGATGTTGATGACTCAACGGGGTGGGGTGCAGAAATCGGATATCGCTTTAACAACAATTGGAGTGCACGTTTAGAGTATGCCGATATGGACTTTGATCTGTCGGGTGCGTCTACGGGGTCAATGGATGCCGATCGTTTTGGTGTTGATGCACTTTACCACTTTGATGATAGCCCTTTTTATGGTCTAGTTGGTTTAAAAGCCGTGGATGTCTATAAAAGCCTGACATTTGCTAATGTGGGTGCCGGTTATCGCCATTACTTCAATAATAACTTTTTTGTTAATGCTGAAGCTGCGGTTTATCAAGGATTAGACCGTGGCTACACCGATGTTGGTGCCAAGCTTGGCATTAACTATTTCTTTGGTTCTAGCGCACCTGCGAAAAAAGTAGAACCAGCTCCAGCTCCTGTGCAACAGCCAGTTGCTAAGGACAGTGATAAAGACGGTGTTATGGATAGCGATGATCGCTGTGCAAATACGCCTATGTCAGACGCTGTTGATAGCAGTGGTTGTACAAAATATGAAGAGCGTCAGGTATCAGTGAAACTGCTAGTACGTTTCCCTCATGATGCATCGAAAGTCAATCAACAATACTTTGATGATATCAATGAAGTTGTTGCGTTCATGAAAGAGTATGAGTCGGCGACGGTTGTGCTTGAAGGTCACGCCTCTGTAGTGGGTGATGCTAAATACAATCAAGCACTATCTGAAAGACGTGCTCAAGCAGTGGCAAAGCAAATGATGAGTGATGGTATTGCGGCTGAGCGTATTTCTACCATTGGATACGGTGAAGAGCGTTTGAAAAATACTGCGAATACCAAAGAGGCACATGCCCAAAACCGTCGTGTAGAAGCAACGGTAACTTCAACTGACCGAGTTAAAGTTAAACGTCAGTAATCTGCAAAACGTATTTCCACGATAAGGCCCATATCATTGGGCCTTTTTATTGTGCACTTTTGAATGCGCACTCGGTTAGCACAAGCTGCTCGTTTAGTTGGTAGCATACTTCAACTTGCATCCCTTTTTGTACGCTAGGTGATAAAGACTCAGTTATGACAAATAGCAACTTCTGCGAATCAAAGTCGATTAGTTGGGCTGCTTCAAATCCAAAAAAACGTTTCACACTGGGATATAGGGCTTTATAAATACTCTCCTTTGCGGAGAATATCACGGTGAGCGGGCAGGGAACGTATTGCTCTAAAGTAGTATGTATTCCAGTTTCAAGGGGGTGGAGGATCTGCCCTTTTAATTTTGTTTCTTGCGATCTAGACATATGTTTTTCAATATCGATGCCGAGCCCTTGCAATTGATGCTCTAGAGCCGTCATCGCAAGTGCGATACCCTGTGTGTGGCTGATACTACCAATGATATTCTGGGGCCAAATGGGCGCTCTATCTTCTGCCGTTTCTACACAGACATGTTCTATACCCATTTGTGCAAGTGCAGTATGAGCACAGATCCTACCTGCTAAGTATTCTGCTCTGCGTTTAGGTACGGCATTCGCTAACTTCGCTGGCATTACTACATTATTTTTAGGGAAATCGGTTTGCTCGAATTGGTCAACATCGAACGTGCAGCAATGGTAAGGGAAGTTGAGTAATGGCTTAAAAGGATGAGCAGGAAGATAGTGCATAAATGATTTGGTGTTATTGTTAGTTGATGAGTAATTTAACATAGTTATGACAAAGGCTCACACGCCTAAAATGATTATTTCTCTGTCGAAGGCTGAACGTTACACTGAAGATCAGTTAAATTGAGGTATTTATCTTTTTTTGGATAATATAATACGCATAGGCCATCTTTCATCAGTAGCTCAAACCGAGTTACAGATATGTCATGCTGACCCAATATGGGCTCGTAGCCGTGTTGATTCATTCCTTGTTCTAAGATGAGCGTGCTGCTGCGCATAAACACGTTATCTGCTAGCTGTGGTGCGACACCGCCTTTGAGTTGCACAATTGCGTCTTGGAGCTGCTTTTTTACTGCCGGCGAAGTATTTGCCAAGTGTGCTTTGTAAGTCATAGTGGGTTGGCTGTGTTTACAGCCAACCAGTGTAAAAATACAGCCCAGTAACAGATATGAAGCGCGCGATATCATTTAGTGTGACTCCTTAATCGGCAGTGTTACAGCGCCATTTCTAAGTGGGTGCATAGGGATATCAATCGCAGGGCCGTAGGCATTCATGCTAGCACCTTGTATCGCTCTGTTAGCGGTTTTTTGGGGGCATTGACCCGTATTCATATAGTTTAACGCAGCCGCAAAGAGCGCTTCGTCAGGCGAGCCAAGCGCTCTAGAGAAATCATCACCAACGGTACATCCTGATACTCTGTTAGATAAGCCTAGCTCAACATTGTTTTGGCCAGAAGGTACTGGTAAAAAGCCGTCGGCATAGTCACCAAATCCTTTCGCATTTTCACTTCTAAATTGAACGGTATAGTAGACTTGCCCACAGTTTGCGGTAGGGAAAAAACCATAAGGCTTGCCACATGTTGGTGCGCCAATCATCACCACATCGACATCTATTCCTCGTAATGCATTAATCACCAGCTCACTGGCTGAGCAAGTACTGTTCGTTGTTAATATATATACTCTGTCTAAATTGATACTGGGGAGCGTTTCATCGGTATACACTTGTTCTTCCCAGTCAATTACTCGATACTCGAAACCCATAGCGCGGTTTTCTGCGGTGCGCTTATCATTGTAAACTGTGTTGCTGAACACCCTTCCTGAATTGTTGGGACCTGCTCCCGTATTCGTCGGTCCAGCAATCATATAGGCCAGCTGAGAAGCCATATTGATAAGGCCGCCGCCGTTGTAACGTAAATCAAGTACTAGCTCAGATACATTTTTCTGAGCAAAAACCTCAAATGCTTCAATTAGCGGCCTTTGTCCTACAGAAATAAACTGATCAAACTGTAAGTAACCAACACGACGGTCGTTAATCGTGGTTACTTGATGCTGTCGAACCGGCGTTGAGGCAATATCACCAGCGATCAGAGATACTTCATTGATGCTGCCATTGTTTTTTAGCAGTGTAAAAGTATGGCTATCTCCGGCTTGAGGGATCAGCGCGTTATTGATGGCTGCCAGTTCATTCGAGCTGGTGGCACTAATGTCTATCCCGTCAATGGCGGCTATGGTGTCTCCTCTTTCAAGGCCCGCTTGCGCAGCTGGAGAGTTCTCTTGTATGTAAGCTACGCGTATTACCCTCGGAGGGGTGCGATTAACAAAAGCCCAGCGCACACCATAGCTTGCTGAGACACCTGATTGCGATTCTTTCTTATAGTCTTCGTAGCTTTCTGAAAAGTGGAACTGATCTTTTTGCTTACCAGACGCCGTTGTAGCCGAGGTTTTCAACGAATTAAAATAAGCTTTAATTGAGTCGAATGTACTCGGGTTTTGATCGGGTATTTCGTCATACCACAGATATGTTTCGTGGCTAAAAGAGCGCAACCAGAGCTTTTCTAACATGGCGCTGCCTGCTTTATCGGGGTAGGGCGTATTCTCAAAAGGGTCTATACCACTGCGAGGGTTTGCACAGTAATGTTGGTATTGGCTTGATGGCGGGTATACTGAAGCATTCCACGTTTCTGAAGGCGTGTTAGACGCATTCACTAGAGCAGTTGTGGAGTTATCACTGCCGCCTCCGCCACAACTTACCAACGTAACGGTAAAAACTAAACTTAAAAGCCTAAAACTGAAATTAGAATTGTTCATATTATGCGCTTTTTAAAACTAATGACTAAAAGCTAGCAAGGGCAGATTGCAAAGGCAATACAAAAGCACAAAAATCGTTCCGATATTGTTTACTGTTTTAGAAAGTAGCAGCCATCAATAACGTTGCTCGCCAGTTATAGGTGCAGATAGGACTTTACTATAGCCAGTCAGAGCTTACTTGGTTACACTTGCCTTTAGCAGCTATCTTATAATCAATTAGTTTAGGTAAATTAAATCATATGTCAGAAATACAGTTTTTAAACGTCGACTTGGAATTAGAGTCAAAACATGACATTAGCGCCTTAGTAAGTGATTTGAAGCAAAATGCCATTGTTTTACATTACGATAAAGATGAATATCGCCAATTAGCACGTATTGAAGCGGATGCTGACGTGTTGAGTCCCGATAAGGCGATAAATCACCTTTGCGAGCTAATTGAATCGTGCTCAAAAGCGGCTTTAAAGCAGTGGCTATCATGTACAAAGCGTACTTTTGACATTGGATTTAACTCAGGTACTTCTCCAAAGTGTTACTCACAAGCATTACATGCAGATACTTTGCTACGCATTTCAGCCATTGGTGCGGGCTTAGAAATTACTTTGTATCCTACTGAATAAAAACTCTACTTTTTTAGTGTCACTTATTGAGCGGTCTACGTGATGAGGGTAGACCGACTTAAAATTCATTTAAACATTGAAAAAAAAGACTTTGTGACTTGGTGTGCGATTGCTATGGCGGTTATGTCGCGACAGCTCTTCGTTCCGATAAAAATAAATTTGTTAATTTTATTTTAACGGGTTGCTAAAAAGTTAAATAAGTTTTATCTTCTTCTACTCAACAGCACGGATTATTGTCAGGAGTAGAATGTGAAAAAACTAACACAATTAGCATTACCCGCATTATTGGTGGCGATGAGTTTGCACGGGCAAGCTGCTGCGTCAACGTTACAAGTTCAACAGGTATTTCCAGCACTTGACGTGTATAACCCTGCCAGCGATCAAATTGCTGGAATGAAACAACAACTGGCGCATCAACTTGCTAAGCAATTACCAAGTATAAGCACTCATTTACAAGCACAAATGAGCCAATATCGTTTGCAAGTGCCGTTATCTGAGAATGTTGTGTCAGGGACGCTAGCAAAACAACTCCAAAGTGCAACAGACTACACGCGCGTATTAAAAGGCTTACCAAGTTCAGCTGATTCTTTATATCAGCTAAGACTTGCCGATGTGGCTATGCTTGAGCGCTGGCAGCAAGGTGAAGAGGTATTGATTGCTTTTGCGCCTAAAGGCGATGATAAAACTTGGCTACATGTTGAGGCCTATGATCAACAAGGTAATACGCATTTGCTTGATGCGCATACATTGCCTAAACAGCCTGTACTTGTGCTAGAAATTGATGGCCGTCAGAGTATGAAAGAAGGCTTGGCAGTGATGCAAAGTGTCTTTGATAATCGCCTTGGCAAAACAGAGCCATTATCAACAGAGATACAAAGTGATGCGCAACCTATTTCGACTAGCGTCCTTAAACGAATTCGTCTAAATGACGATGAAGAACCTTGGATCCTAGGTGCCGCAGAAGTATACGGTGTTGTTACTGGTGTAGACCCTAGTCGAGATGAACCTGTGCTCGATATCGTTGATATGCCATACCTTGATCACGATGGACGAGATTACACACCAAACCAAATCGTCATTCATTGGGAACGTTACCGTTGGCAAGCTGCTGATATGTTACTAATGGAGCAAGACGACAACACCAACTATCAAACCTTGGCGACGACATTTTTGGATATCGTGACTCAGGTGATGCGCACAATTCCAGACCCTAATGTACAGGGGTATGCCATTATTCCTCAGTTAACCAACCAGCTGATCAAGGCAATGCCAAGCTCATGGTTCACTAATGATGATGATTATGTTGATGTGTTTTACACCCTATTCGAAGGGCAGCAATATACGGATCATATGGGTGCCAGTGGCAACGCTAAAGTCAGTTTATCTCCCTTAACCATTAACCCTCGATAATTCCCCATTGAGTTGGTTAGCAGCCTAATGGACTAGGCTGCCTTTTTCAACAATGAGTTATAAGCAAAAAAAGCCACGATGAAGTGGCTTTTTAACGGTTTACCAAATTTGTTGCACAAATTCTGGATGATCAACAAATGGGTTACGGTTGCCTTGGAATTCATGGGCCGCTTGGTTGCGAGCGCGCTCTAGATCATCTACTGGATCTGCTTGGTGCCAGCGCAGTAACATAGCAACAACCCACGGTTCAAATACTTGAGTCGACGTACCATTGAGTACCGCATCACTGTATGTTGTGTTGTTTTGCCAGTTACTTATCACATTCTCATACCGCGTAGCCATATAGAAATAAGCACGGGCAAAATCACCTTTAAATTGATCTATGGGCTCAAATACCGTCCCTGTATAGTTTAGGGTGCTTGATGCATTGCCTAGCTTACTGCCATTACTAGATACATAAGTGGCGCTGGCAACTTCACCAAATGGAAAGTTACTGCGCTTTGAGTTCACAAAGCCATCTGTGGCAAAAATATGGTGAATGTCAGAGTTCATAGGTTCTATTTTGCCGCCAAACCAGCTTTTGGGAAAAGAGTGTTCACGATTGTAACAATCCCCCTCGCTAGAATAGGAACCACATTGATTAGTCACTGCAACATAGGTAATGCTATCTGCACCATTTGGCTGCTCTGAATAGCGATCGAGTACAGAATTATCTTTTTCAAAGTAATTGTCGCGCTCTGATTGATCGATAAATTGCCAAATTGCTGAGTAACCCTGTGATTGGTGCGTACTGATTATGCTGTGCAGCTGACTTTTCAGTGCATAGCCCGTCAGCCCTGTGGTCGATGCATAATACTCTGAAGGGTCGGTGGGTGTGCCACCGCCGTTACCGCCCCCATTACCGATGGTAAAGGTGTGCTGTTGTTGGGTCGTAAAGCTGCTGCCTTGTGCGAGTGTGCCGCTAGGTCCAGTTAGGCTGTAAGCGCCATTACCATAGCTACAACACATGCCATCACCATAGCTATCCAATATGGTGAAAGTGTAGCTATCATCATTTACGCATAGTGTTTCAGAGTAGCTTTTGTTGCTAGCATAACCACTGCCAGAAGCGACTTGTGTATTGCTGCTGTTGGTGAGTGTCCAGCTGGTTTCACTGCCATAGTTGTCGGTAGTGAGTGATAAGTTTAAAGATGTGGCTTGGCAGGTGTTAGTAGGTGGTGGGGGGGTGGCTTCGGTAGGTTGAAAATTATCGATGTAAACAATCTCACTACCATCAAATCCGGTGCCATCATAAAAGCGCAACCCTACATTGATAGTGGCATTGGCTGTTGCTGTGTATGTGTGGCTAATTTGCTGCCATTGGTTAAGGGTGAATGGATCGGAGTAGCCATGATAACCATCGACGATTAAACGTGCTTTTACGCCCCCTTCAGTATGATACACCCATGTACTGAATGTATAGCTTTGCCCCGCTTGAACGCTCACTTGCTGTAATAAATCGGTGTTGCTTTGTGTGCTGGTATTCACAGTGACTCGTGCCGCAGTTTGGCCAGACTTTATTTGATCACTTGTTGCGCTTAGTGCAACTCCAGAGTCTACAGTGGTCCAACCTGATGGCTGATTTTGCTGCCAAACTTCAAAATCACCATTGATCACTTGAGCGAGTGAGCTTTGGCTTAACGATGTTAACCCTATGACTAGCGCAAGCTTATGTTTAAAGGAAAGTTTCCCGTGTTTCATTTGGTTTCTCTTTTTATTTAAAGTTATATTTTTGCTTTTATGTAAACAAAGGCCGAGCTTACTGAACCTTTGTTATTGCAATGTTAATATTAGAGTGTCTATTTTTAAAGCAATTCTTTTAATCTGTTTTTGTTGGTGTTTTTGTATATTAATAACCAAATGGAATATAAAAGCAGATCTTCGTCTTTTTCTTGTCTGTAGAGATCAGTATGCTGCAGGCATAGAAAAGCTTGCTGCTAACTTTTAGCAAGTTAAACACCAATCTGAGCAAACGATGTTTTAGGGTTACGGGGATTATTCGATGTTGTTAGGTCAACTTAGTGCTGCGGCAAGCCCGCTCACGCAAGAGCAAGTGCAAAAATTACAGGGTCTAGTTGCAGAGCTAAATCCAATTCAGCAAGCCTGGGTAAGTGGTTATTTAGCTGCCAATGCTAATACTGCGTCATTAGCTGGTAATGTGGGTGCTGCTGGTAGTGCTGTTGAAGCTGCGCCATTGACTATCCTATACGGCTCTCAAACCGGTAATGCGAAGGCTGTTGCGAGCCAATTAAAGTCGCAAGCTGAAGCGCGAGGTTTAAGTGTTAAGCTTGTTAACATGGCAGATTACAAAACATCGGCGCTTAAAAAAGAGAAGTTTCTAGCCATTGCTGTATCGACGTACGGTGAAGGCGAGCCTCCCGAAGATGCTGAAGCGTTACATGCATTTTTAGCCAGTAAGAAAGCCCCTAAATTAGATGGGGTTAAAGTTGCCGTGATTGGTCTGGGTGACACAAGTTACGAGTTTTTCTGTCAAACAGCGAAAGACTTTGAACAGCGTTTAACGAAGCTTGGCGCTGATGTAGCTTATCAACGGGCAGACCTAGATGTTGATTACGAAGAGCAAGCTACACAATGGATAGCGGGTGCATTAGATGTTTTTGAGCCAGATTTAAAAGCGCAGCAACAAAGCCAGAACAATGTGGTTAGCATGGGTCTATCAGCACCTGTTGCGCAAAGCCAATATACTAAACAAAACCCGTTTGCGGCTGAGCTGAGCGTAGTACAAAAAATTACAGGCCGAGATTCAACTAAGGATGTACGCCATGTTGAGATCTCATTAGAGGGCTCTGACATCACCTATCTACCAGGTGACTCTTTGGGCGTGTATTTCTTAAATGATGAAGTGCTGGTGGATAAAGTCTTAGCGGCGCTAGAGATAGCTCCAGAAACGTCGGTAACAATTGGTTCAGAGGCATTATCAGTTAGAACTGCGCTGATTGAAAAACTAGAACTCACTCAGTCTTACCCTGGCTTTGTAGAAAAGTATGCGCAAGCAACGAATAACGCACAATTATTAGCGTTAGTAGAAGATAAAGCCGCACTTCGTGAATATATTGAAGCGCGACAAATTTTTGATGTGATCTTACAAAATCCAGCAAAGATTGCCGCTCAAACATTGGTAGAGTGTGCGCGTAAGTTACAAGCGCGTTTGTATTCTATCGCGTCAAGCCAAGCAGAAGTTGAAGATGAAGTACACCTAACGGTGGGCTTAGTTGAATTTGATGCATTTGGTGAAAAACATTTTGGTGGTTGCTCAGGTTATTTAGCAAATCGCGCTGAAGAAGGTGTGAAGGTTAAAGTGTTCAGTGAGCACAATGATAATTTTCGTTTACCTGCCAATGATGAAACGCCCGTGATCATGGTTGGGCCTGGTACCGGTATCGCGCCATTCCGAGCATTTTTACAAGAACGTGAAGTACGCGAGGCGAATGGTGATAACTGGTTGTTCTTTGGTAACCCTCATTTTACTCAAGACTTCTTGTATCAAGTTGAAATTCAAGGATACGTTAAGTCAGGGTTGTTGAATAAAGTCGATTTGGCGTTTAGCCGTGACCAAGCGCAAAAGATTTATGTGCAAGACCGTTTACGCGAAAAAGGCGAAGAGGTGTTTGCATGGTTAGAAAAAGGCGCACATTTTTATGTGTGTGGTGATGCCAACCGAATGGCAAAAGACGTACACCAAGCCTTGATTGATATTGTTAAAGCCCATGGTGGCAAAGATGACGAACAAGCTGAGCAATACCTAAAAGAGCTGCGCAGTCAAAATCGTTATCAAAAAGATGTGTACTAAACCAAGTACACAAGAATGACCGTCACAGTAGAATTTTTAGGATTGAGCCATGAGCACAGATTACAAACCAAATAGCAAGCTAGACCCCAACGCAAAGTTTGCAGATAACGAGCGCTTGAAAACGCAAAGTAACTTCTTACGCGGCACCATAGAAGCCGATTTAAAAGATCAGCTAACGGGTGGTTTTACTGCAGATAACTTTCAGCTTATCCGTTTTCATGGCATGTATCAGCAAGATGACCGCGATATTCGCCCTGAGCGTACTAAACAAAAATTAGAGCCATTGCATAATGTGATGCTGCGTGCTCGTATGCCTGGCGGCATCATTAAGCCACAACAGTGGTTGGCGATTGATAAGTTCGCACAAGAAAAGTCGATGTATGGCAGCATTCGTTTAACGACCCGCCAAACGTTTCAATTTCATGGTGTACTTAAGCCAAATATTAAAGAAATGCACCAAATGCTTAACAGTGTTGGCATTGACTCGATTGCAACGGCAGGCGATGTAAACCGTAACGTCCTTTGTACTACAAACCCGGTTGAATCGGAGCTACATCAAGAAGCGTATGAGTGGGCAACTAAAATTTCTGAGCACTTATTACCACACACCAAAGCGTATGCGGAAATTTGGTTAAACGGTGAAAAAACGGAAACTACTGAAGAGCCAATTTTAGGGTCTACGTACTTGCCGCGTAAGTTTAAAACCACGGTGACGATCCCACCGAATAACGAAGTAGATGTGCATGCCAATGACCTTAACTTTGTCGCGATTGCTGATAACGGCAAACTGGTTGGCTTTAACGTGTTAGTCGGTGGCGGCCTAGCGATGACCCATGGTGATGTGAATACGTACCCACGTAAAGCAGACGACTTTGGTTTTATTGCGCTTGAGCATACGCTGAAAATTGCAGAGCACGTAGTGTCTGTACAGCGTGATTGGGGTAACCGCGTTAACCGTAAAAATGCGAAGACTAAATATACCCTAGACACGTTTGGAGCGGATGCGTTTAAAGCGGAAGTAGAAAAACGAGCGGGTGTTACATTCGAAGAAAGTCGCCCGTATGAGTTTACTCACCGTGGCGATCGTATTGGCTGGGTTGAGGGCATTGATGGTAAGCACCATTTAACTTTGTTTATTGAAAATGGTCGTATTTTAGATTACCCCGATAAGCCATTAAAAACAGGTTGTAGAAAAATTGCCGAAATTCATCAAGGTGATTTCCGTATGACGGCAAACCAAAACCTGATCATTGCAGGTGTGCCGTCAGAGCAAAAAGCGCTGATTGAACAAATAGCGCGTGAGCATGGTTTGATCAATGACGCACATACTAACCAGCGTAAAAACTCTATGGCGTGCGTTGCATTGCCAACGTGTCCATTAGCCATGGCGGAAGCTGAGAGATACCTTCCAGACTTAGTAACTCAGGTTGAGGGCTTACTTGAGAAGCATGGGGTGGCTGATGACAATATTATTTTGCGTGTTGTTGGTTGTCCAAATGGGTGTGGTCGAGCCATGTTAGCGGAAGTAGGGCTTGTAGGTAAGGGGCTGGGTAAATATAACGTGTATTTAGGCGGTAACCGTCAGGGAACGCGAGTGCCTAAATTGTATTTAGAGAATGTTGGTGAAGAGGTTTACTTACCTGCGCTAGATGAACTCATCGGCCAATGGGTGAGTGAGCGTCAAGAAGATGAGTGCTTTGGAGATTTTGTGATCCGTAAAGGCATTGTGGCTGAAGTTAAAGTATCAAAAACCGACTTTCACGCATAAATAATAGGTGACTTGGCAAGTACGCTTGCCAAGCTAGGAATGACTAATGAGCGACTACAAAACACTCTTACAGTTAGATGGCGAAGAACAAGCAGCATTGCTCGCTCAAGCGAATGAGTTGTTAAAGCCGATGACGCCACAGCAACGTGTAGCATGGGCTTTAGAGCATCTACCTGATACGGCTTTTTTGTCATCAAGCTTTGGTATTCAAGCTGCTGTGATGCTGCACTTGGTGACATCAGAGCGTGCTGATATTCCTGTAGTATTAACGGATACCGGTTATTTGTTTCCAGAAACCTATCAGTTTGTGGACCATTTAACTGAGCGCTTAAATTTAAACTTAAAAGTGTATCGTGCTGCTTTAAGCCCTGCATGGCAAGAAGCCAAATTTGGCAAATTGTGGGAGCAAGGGCAAGATGGTATTAAGCAATACAATACATTGAACAAAGTAGAACCAATGACGCGTGCACTGCAAGAGCTCAGTGCTGGCACTTGGTTCAGCGGTCTGCGACGCGACCAAGCGTCTAGTCGTGCAGACAAGCAAACACTAGAGATAAGCAGAGGCACGGTAAAAGTGTATCCGATCATTGAGTGGAGCAACCGTGATGTTTATCAATACCTGACAAAGCATGACTTACCGTATCACCCACTTTGGGAGCAAGGGTACGTGTCTATGGGCGATGTGCATACAACGCGTAAGTTAGAGCCTGGTATGAGTGAAGAAGAAACGCGTTTCTTTGGTCTTAATCGTGAATGTGGTTTGCATATTGACGGTGATGGCATTTAAACATTCTCCAGCCATGGAGGAGGCTAAAAGCACAACTTCGGTTGTGCTTTTTTATTGCTTATTTTCGGTGTATGCTGCGATTGAGAGCTATTGCAAAGTGCAGAGGAAGTAAGGATGAAGTATTTTAGTTATTTAATGATCATGGTCATGCTGGTGGGAGTCGGCTCACTCTTCATTCTCAAAAAACCTGATGGTACACCGTGGCTAAGCTTTGGCGATGTAACTTGGCAAGCACAGCAAAAGGCCAGTACACTGCTTAATGAGGCTAAAAGCAACTTTAACCAAGTAGTCAATGAGTCTAACGTTGATAGTTCAAATTCATCGTCAAATTCAGGCGCTATCTATAAGTGGCAAGATGCGAATGGCAACTGGGTATATTCTGATACGCCTAACACCCAAGGTAACAGTCAAACACACACTTTAGATGCCAGTAGAATTACGGTGATGGCTGCAGAAGACACGAGTATTTTAAAGGAGCTAGCGGCACAAAAAGCCCAAATTGATACCCAACTAAGTAACCCGTCAGCGTTAAATCCTAATGATGTGAAAAAACTCATGCAAGACGCAAAAAACATTCAAAAACTGATGGATGAACGTACCCAACGACTCGACCAAGCCATTGAAGGTAATTAGCCTCAGCTGAGGTTAATTATAAGACAAGTACATTTTCCTACCTACAGTTTTGCTGGCATGTGTCATTACCAGTTTTGTCTGATGACGACATTTTACCGTTCAAAACGCTTCGTCAAACTTGTGGCTAATTAGCCTAACGGTCGAGTCACCTTGTTGACGACATGCTGCGCAATTGCAAGACTGGCGGTCAGGCCTGGAGACTCGATACCAAACAAGTTAATCAGCCCTTGAATACCATGTACGGTGTGATCTTGGATAACAAAGTCTTGTGCGCCATTTCTAAATAGCTTCGGGCGTATACCACTGTAGCTAACATGTAGTCGGCTACTATCTAAATTAGGCCAATATTTGATTATTTCTTTTACAAAATGTGCCTTTGCCTGCGCGTTTGGTGTGTAATCGAGCGTATCAATAAATGTAGTGTCGGGGCCAAACCTTAATTGTCCAGCCATATCAATCGTCGCATGAATACCCAATCCCTGCTGCTCTGGCATGGGGTAAATAAGGTGTTGAAACGGATGTGAGCCTTGGTAGCTAAAGTATTGCCCTTTACAGTAGTAAAGCTCGGGGATAAAACGTGCGTCTAAAGCATCTATTTGTTTCGCACAAGATTGTGCAAACAGCCCTGCGGCATTAATGAGGGTGGTGCATTTTAGGTTAAATAATTCACCATCACAGTTAAGTGTTACGATAAAGTGTTGGCCATCAAACTGTGCACGCACAAAACGGGTGTTATTGACATACTGTCCAGCGTGCGCTGAGAGTTTGTTTAAATAAGACAGCATAAGCTGGTGGCTGTCTACAATGCCTGTTGATGGAGACCAAACTCCCAGCGAGGCTTTGACTTGCGGTGCTTTTTTTGCAAGTTCAGCCTGACTTAAAAACGCTAGATCTTGTACGTTGTTGTCTTCGGCTTGTTGTACGAGGGCATGTAACTTTGCTATTTCTCTTTCACCGTGTGCCACTAACACTTTGCCGACTTTTTTGTATGGAACATGATAGCTTTGGCAATGCTGATACAGTAATGCTTTACCTTCAATACAAAGCTGAGCTTTTAAGCTATTACTCGGGTAATAAATTCCGGCATGAACAACTTCGCTGTTTCGGCTACTTGTGTGCTCACCAAAGTGGGTATTTTGCTCAATCACTACTACGTCATGATGCTCACTAAGTTCAGCTGCAATGGCTAAACCAACTGCACCTGCGCCAATGACTAAGGTTTGTATGTGTTCCATAATGTTTAGTGCTGCGTATTAATAGGCAACATGTTAGCAAAGACAGCAATAAGGTACTACGGAGCATCGCTTTTCACCGTGCACTAAAAAGCCTGACGGTTTGCCTGAGTGTCAACTAAACTTGTGATTATGATAAATATGACAAAAATATGTATGTCCAAACAACTCAAAGTTGTGCTCATCGCTTTGACTTTTTTTGTATCAATATCACATGCGCAAGTCAGTAAGGTTATAGGTGGGCATAATCCATGGCCACCTTACATAGAAAGCGATGGGTCGGGCTTAGTACGAGATATTTTGCTGGCTGCTTTTGGCTCCCAAGGAATGGAGTTAGAAATTCAGATCGCGCCGTTTAGTCGTATGATTGTGCTGCTTGAAAAACGAGAAGTCGATTTTATCGCGGCACTTTGGTGGACTGAAAAGCGCCATAAAACCATTTTGTTTAGCCAGCCTTATTTTCATAACGAACTGGCTGTGGTGAGTAAGAAAAACAAACTCATCAACTTTCGCGGCGCTAAAAGTCTGCAATATAAGAGTGTGGCTGCAATCAGAGGATATGCATACCACGACTTACTGCAAAGCATTGAACAGCTTAAAGTGATAGATGTACATAGCCTACATGCTTGCCTTGAGTTAGTTCACAAAGAGAGAGCAGACTTTGCTATTGCTGATCAGTTGGCTTTTAAACATGAATTGAGATTGGACCCGTCGCTTAATGATTTGGTCGCCCATTCGCCTGTGTTATTAAGTTGGCCTTTACATATTGGCGTGAATCGCGCTCACCCCAATGCAAAGGAGATTATTCGTCGCTTTAACCAAGGATTAATGCAGATTAAACGTGAAGGACGTTATCAACAGATCATTGCTAAGTATTTTGGCGAGCACGCGCAACGATAGCTGCCGTCATGCGAGACACACAGCACAACTCCCCTTTGGCATTGGTGATTTTTACTTCCCAAACTGAGGTGCGCTTTCCTAAGTGCAGTGGTTTAGCCGTGGCGGTTAACATGCCATTTCGAGAGGCTTTTAAGTGGTTAGCATTGATCTCTTGGCCGACACAATAATATTGCTCAAAATCTACAGCAAAGTTGGCCGCATAGCTTGCAACGGTTTCTGCCAGTGCCACATTGGCGCCTCCGTGTACCATGCCAATCGGGTTGTGGTGAGCTGTGGTTGCGGGCATTGTTGCCACTAAATAGTCATCGCCAATCTCTGAAATTTGTATACCGAGTGTTTTCATCAAGGAGCCTTTGCCATGCATGCCTTCGTCCAGTTGTTGACACAGCTCTAACGTGATGGGTTTGTACCAAATAGCCATAGTTTTTAAAGTGCTCTACAGAGGGTAAAAGTGAGTTGTAGTGTAAGAGAAATAGTCAGTTAAGTCACTTTAAGGAAGGAGGTGATAGCGACCACCTCCTATCAGTGTAACTCACTTAGTTCTCGCTGAGCATATTCCTTAGAACGTATTGCAATATGCCGCCATGGCGATAGTAATCCCACTCTTTAGGCGTATCAATACGCACATCAACAAGAAACTCTTTGCTGTTATTTTGCTCGTGAGTTGCGATTATTTTGACTTCATCACAATTGTCACATAGCCCCATCACTTCAAAGTCTTCTTCTCCTGTCAGCTCTAATGATTCATGGCTATCACCCGCTTTAAACTGCAATGGCAGTACGCCCATCCCAATCAAGTTAGAACGATGGATACGCTCATAGCTTTGCGCAATGACCGCTTTTACACCAAGCAGTAGCGAACCTTTGGCAGCCCAATCGCGTGATGACCCTGTGCCATATTCTTTACCGGCAAGAATAATCAATGGGGTATCACGTTTTTGATATTCCATTGCTGCGTCATAAATGCTCATGATTTCATCATCAGGCAGTAAGCGAGTGATCCCACCTTCAGTGCCGGGGGCTAACTGGTTGCGTAAACGAATATTGGCAAAAGTGCCGCGCATCATTACCTCGTGGTTACCACGACGTGAACCATAAGAATTAAAGTTGCTTTCTTTGATCCCTTGTTGTTCTAGGTACAGGCCTGCAGGTGCATCTTTTTTAATGTTGCCAGCCGGAGAAATATGATCCGTGGTGACTGAGTCTGCTAGTTTTGCTAAACATTTCGCACCCGCAATATGCGGCAGTTTAGGGACCTCGGTGGTCATATTTTCAAAAAATGGCGCATGACGAATATAGGTTGAATCTGATTGCCAAGGATATAGTTCGCTGCTTTCGGTGCTAATGTTTTGCCAGTTCTCATCGCCTTGATAAACATTGCTGTAGTTTGACGCAAACATGGTTTGCGTTACGGTCTTGTTGACTAGTTGCTTTACCTCGCTGACGCTTGGCCAAATATCTTTTAGGTAAATGTCTTTGCCGGCTTCGTTTTGGCATAACGGCTCGTTGTACACATCAATATTTGTGCGCCCAGCTAAGGCATAAGCCACAACAAGTGGGGGAGAGGCAAGAAAGTTCATTTTCACATCTTGGTGAATACGTCCTTCAAAGTTTCTATTACCCGATAGTACAGAACTCACGACGAGTTTGTGTTTATTGATAGCTTGTGAGATCTCTTCAGGTAACGGGCCTGAATTACCGATACACGTTGTACACCCGTAACCAACTAAATCAAAACCGAGTGCTTCTAAATGTGTCATCAAGTTGGCTTGTTTTAGGTAGTCAGTCACCACTTTTGAGCCCGGAGCCAATGAGGTTTTGACCCAAGGTTTGGGTTTTACACCTAGTTCGTTGGCTTTTTTGGCAACCAATGCCGCGGCTAAAATAACACTGGGGTTCGATGTATTGGTACAGCTTGTGATTGCGGCGATCACACAGGCTCCATCTTTGAGCGAGAAAGTTTCGCCTTGATAAGTTACTTGTGCAAAACCCAATACTTCTGACTCAGTTGATGCATCTGCTGGTTGGCCACCTTCGTCAACAATTTGCGCCTCTGGTAATGAGGTACTTTGTTCACTGCGCTTATCTTGCATCGCTTTAAGCTGCTCATTGATGAGCGTGCCAGCGGCATCTAAATTTATCCTATCTTGCGGGCGACTTGGGCCGGCTATGCTTGGCACCACGGTGCTTAAATCTAAGGTGAACGTATCGCTATATTCAGGTTCATCACCATCATAGCGCCACATACCTTGATGTTTTGCATAGGCTTCTATTAAAGCCAGTTGTTGTTCATCACGGTTGGTTAATCGCAAGTAGGTTAATGTCTCTTCATCGATCGGAAAAATACCACAGGTCGCACCGTATTCTGGCGCCATATTGGCAATGGTTGCTCTGTCGGCCAGCGGTAGTTGTGATAAGCCATTGCCATAAAACTCAACAAATTTACCAACCACACCGTGCTCACGTAAGATTTGTGTAATGGTGAGTACTAAGTCAGTTGCTGTGGTGCCCTCAGGTAGCTCGCCTTCTAATTTAAAACCAACAACTTGCGGTATTAATAGACTTATGGGTTGGCCGAGCATAGCGGCTTCGGCCTCGATGCCGCCAACACCCCAGCCAAGCACGCCTAAGCCATTTATCATGGTGGTATGTGAATCAGTACCAACCAATGTGTCGGGGTAGGCGAAAGTTTCGCCATCAACTTCGCTTTGAAATACCACGCGTGCTAGATACTCGAGGTTCACTTGGTGCACGATGCCGGTGGCTGGTGGTACCACTGTGAGGTTATTAAAAGCTGATTGTCCCCAACGTAAAAATTCATAACGTTCTTTGTTACGTTGATATTCCAGCTTGGCATTTAAGTCAAATGCGCCTGAGTGACCATATTCGTCGACTTGAACAGAGTGGTCAATCACCAATTCGGCAGGAGAAAGCGGGTTAATTTTTTTAGGATCGCCGCCAAGGCGTGCCATGGCATCTCGCATCGCTGCCAAATCAACAATCGCTGGTACACCAGTAAAGTCTTGCATGACAACACGTGCGGGCGTAAATGCGATCTCTTTATTAGGGGTGGCGTCTGGCTGCCAATTGAGTAGGTGATCGATATCTTCTTTGGTCACCGCTCGGCCATCTTCATGACGTAGTAAGTTTTCTAGCAGTATCTTTAGGGAAAAAGGCAAGCGTCTGGCTTTTGCGCCGAGCTTGTCTAATGAATGCAAGTGAACCTGCTGTTGGTTGACGGTCAGTTGTGTGAGGGTACTGTAAGAATTTTGCATGCTACCTCCGCTCAATGCGTTGTGAAGCGATGATTGGCATACGCCGCTTACCCTGCGGCATATTTTTTAGCCATATTCTTAACTGTATTGCGATAGAATGAAAAAATTCAAGGGTTGTGTGTGTTTTTTAACCAAATGAGATTGGTTTACGACCCGTATTGCTGTCTTTTTTATCTTTTCGGCTTCTATTGCGTTTTTTGCGCTGACTTGGTGCATCTTGCACTGCGTTAGTTGGGTTCTCATGCACTGGGCGCTCCGCCGGTTTAACTCCTTGGGCTAAAGTCAGCTGGTAATGCTCACCATCAAACTCTAAAGTGTCTCCAGCGTAGAGCTTCTTTCTTTTCACAGTGCAAAGCTCATGGTTGACGGCTACATAGCCCTCACTTATGAGCATTTTTGCTTGTCCACCTGTTTCAGCTAAATCAAGTACTTTCAAAAGGTTGCATAGCTCTATGGGCTCTTCTTCTAATTCTATTTCGATATATTCTAAGGGCTGCTCTAACATCTCTAACTCGTGATCTTGCCATTTACGTTAGTATAACTGTTTGCTGCGATGAGTGACGAAACTTTTTCTAATTTTAAAAGGTCTTTAACGTAACTGAAGTAATTGGCGTGTATCTTGCTGCCAGATTTGCATGAGTTGATTGTTGCAATTGATGATGAGGAGCAAACAATATGGGTATTCGTTCAGCATTAAAAAAGGAATTGATGAACTTAGATTCGTTGGACCTAATGACTGCAGACGACGTAAGGGGTTATTTGCAAACGCATATAGAACAAGTAGAAGGGAAAAGTGCTCAGCACTTTAATTTAATTGCTCGTTTTAATGCTCAGCACAATCAAATTCAATCAGGTTTACCTGCCCAGAAGTCAATGTTTACGCATCAACGCCATCGTCTATTTAAAGAGGTACTTTATTCTAAAACTGAGGTACAAAAATGGGTGTCTCAGCATGTATGATTTAGCGCTCAAGTCGTGGCACCGCGTGTTTGCTTAAATGATACATGGTGCTCAGCGCTGTAGGAGTACACAAAAGTAATCACTCAAAACGAGCCACTGTCTGCTAAGCTTAGAAAACCCCTCGACAAAACGTGCATAATTTTTATGATTAAATATTTATGCCTTGCCTTTAGCTTGTTTTTATCATGCGCATTAATAGCTCAATCTTTTGTCATTAATGTCAGTGAAGATGTTGCTTATCAGATGGGGAAAGACAAAGTTCGCAAGTCACTTGAGATCATTTATGCGCCGCTTGCTATTAAGCCTACCCTCGTTTTTATCCCCAGCCGTCGAGGTTTGAGCCTATTAAATCGCGGCGAAATAGATGCGGATGCCGGAAGAATCGATTCGGCTATGATAAGTTATGAAAATGTGCTTCAAGTTCCTTATCCGCTCTCAACCATTCGGCTTTTTATTTATTGTATTCGTCCTGATGACTGCATGCTTAGCGAAGGTGCGGAGCACTTAATTGTTAAAGGTACGGTGATCTCTGAACTTTACTGTAAAAAAAGACGGCTCAAGTGCAACATCGTAGCCAACGATGTATCTGCCTTTTCTGCCTTAGCTAAGGGCTTTGCGCCAACACTGATAGCCAACGATCGCTTTTCTGTCGGGACATTGTGTGCATCTAAGATAGAAGAAATATACGCTAAACCGCTCACAGGCGTACTCAAAGCCTACCATTATGTACATAAGAAGCATGCCGATCTGGTACCTAAGTTAACCGAGTCTATCACTGCTTTAATGTCTAGGAATATACTACAAAATAGCTTTCAGAGTTTAACTGACACCGCCAGTGCTTGTGGTGTGAAACTGACGATTATGGAAAATATGACCCTATCTGAGTAGGCTTTAGTTATGATTACTCAATGTTATTGTTTTCTATCTCAGTCAATATAACGCCACACTCGTTCGCCGCATCAGATAAACTTTGAAATGTGTTTGGTAGAGCACTACTTTGTACCAGCTGCTCGATAGATTTTGTTATTTTAGGAACCAATGCCGCGTGTTTATTATGAACATAATGATGGATAGGAAGTTCTTTGGTTAAAGGGCGGGTGTACAGTTTACGCAGGCCCGATTCGCATATGGTCGCCAGCGCAAACCTGTCGTTTGCAATAATCGCGGGGGCATGGTGTTTTTCTAGTGCTTTAAAAGCAGAAATATCGTTCATGACTTGAGTACAGTTTAGGTGTTGTTTTTTACAAAATTGCTGCGCTATTAACCCCCCTTGAATTGTCACAGCACTGCTATTGGCTGTTGCCGAGCAGTTTTGTGCTTGTATGCAATAAATAGACAATCGCGTTTGAGATAGCGGGTAGGATATTTTTATTAAGTTCTGATAATTATGGACAGCACCTTCTATACGGCCAGCTTCCGCATCCAGCTGGCCATTATCTACGAGTTGTAAACCGCGTCGGCTTGGCAAAAAAATTACTTCAGGAGTAATAGACAGTGGTGCATAAATGGCATTCATAGCATCAATGACTTTTTCTTGCCCAAGCTCATATGCCAACCCTTCACTTGCGTTAATGGTATAAGGTCTGGCGTAAACATGGCTGTATACAAACAGGCTAATTAGAAGAGTTATGTACTTTGACATGGTGAGCTGATACAAGTTAGTTTTATAAAAGCATAGCAAAAATACTAAGGGTTACCTGCATTTGTACAGATGTGCTTTTTGACAGGCAGCACGTATATTTTGGCACATCAAAAGATAAAGGAGCGAACTATATGAGACAGCATATACTTGTAACCGGCGCCAATCGAGGGATCGGGCTAGAGTTTTGTAGACAACTTTCGGAGCAAGGCAATGAAGTAACAGCAGTCGTACGGAAACCATCAGCAGCGCTTGAAGCACTCGATGTAGAAATAATAAGCGGTGTTGATGTCAGTAATGCCCAACAAGTCACTCAGCTTGCCTCGCAATTGTCTGGCAAAGCAATCGATATCCTGATTAATAACGCGGGTATCTTCGAAAGTGAGACCTTAGCAAATATGGATTTTGATGCTATCGAAAAGCAGCTGCAAGTGAATGCGCTCGCGCCTCTTAGAGTGGTACATGCGTTATTACCCAACTTAAAAGAAAATAGCAAAATAGCGATGATCACCAGTCGAATGGGCTCAATTGCTGATAATAGTTCAGGTGGTTACATAGGCTATCGCATGTCGAAGGCCGCTTTAAATGCAGCCAGTGTCAGTTTAGCGCATGAGTTAAAAGGAAAAGGTATTGCCGTTGGGCTATTTCATCCAGGGTTTGTGCAAACACAGATGGTTAATTTTGCCGGGGATATATCACCTGAAGTGGCAGCTGAGCGGCTGTGTAAAAGGATTGATTCACTGACTTTGGAAAACACCGGAGGCTTTTGGCACTCTAATGGTGAAACACTGCCTTGGTAAGATATTTGGCTTGGCTGGGCATATCGAACACTCAGGGTATGCCCCAGCGCCTAGTGCATTAAGCTTAAGGGCATTGTATGCTAGTATCTGCCTATCTTTTATTTTTTTATGTGGCTTACCTGCATGGACTTGTCTGAAAATACCCCACTTGTTTTACCGCTTTTTTTACTCAATGATACGATTGAACAACGAGATATTGAGCACCCTGATCTGACACTGGAAGTAACGCTTGATGAGACGCTTTTGGCGAATTTATGTCAAAACCCCAGTATTGAGGAAAATATAAGTATCAACCTAGCGCAATACAGCTTGAGTGCGCATGAGACTGAATATGAAACGGCTATTAGCAGTGCGCATCAGGCGCAGCTTATTCTTAATCATGGCCCTGTATTAAGCGCAGTAGTGAGTTTAGAAAGTGAACTCGTTTTTATTTCTCCGCCGATGGAAATGATGCCTACGTTTGACTTAGGTGAAGAAGAGGACAACTAATGATGGTGCGTGCTTGGTGGATGTTGGGGGTTGCCGTTATTTTATGTGGCTGCGTGACTTTGGGTATGAGTCACTATGACGATATGTATGGTCACCCCAGTGTGCAAGTACGCAATGTTGAACATACGCAAGGCCAGGGCTCTGAATACTTACAACTTGTGAAACCGATTATAGATCAACGCTGTGTGGTATGTCATGGATGTTACGATGCGCCATGCCAGTTAAAGCTGTCTTCACCTGAAGGTATTGATAGAGGTTTGAGCAAGGAACGAGTCTATCATGGTACTCGGCTGCTAGCCCAAGACCCTTCGCGACTTTTGTTTGATGCAACAAGCACGCAGCAATGGCGGGATAAAAGCTTTGCCCCAGTGCTCAATGAGCGCGCACAAAGTGAGCAGGCTAATTTGGCTGGTAGTGTGCTATACAATAGTCTTTTACTAAAGTTGAGTCATCCTTTTGCACAAGAAGGTTTGCTTGGCGAAGAGTTTGATTTTTCTTTGGATAGAGAACAAAGTTGTCCGAGCATGGATGAGTTTGACAGCTTTGCAAAAAAGCAACCTCATGGTGGGATGCCATACGGCTTACCCGCTATCTCACAAGGTGAGTTTAAGCAGTTAGAACGTTGGCTTAAAACAGGCGCAAAAATGGCGCAAATAGCCCCACCCTTGGAGGCTGAGCTGAGGCAGGTTAGCCGTTGGGAGCAGTTTTTAAATCAATCGGGGCTGAAGCATCAGCTGGCTGCACGGTATATCTACGAGCATTGGTATCTCGCTCATATTTATTTTCCTGAACAAAATAGCAGCACGAGTCCAAGTTTTTTTAAATTAGTGCGCTCAAAAACGCCGCCGGGTGAGCCGATAGAATTAATCGCTACACGACGCCCATACGATGATCCACAGGTAACGCGAGTGTATTACCGCTTAATGCATGAGCGCAGCAGTATTTTGTCGAAAACACATATGCCGCTAGCATTATCCGATAAAAAAATGGCGCGTTTGTATGAGCAGTTTATCGCACCTGATTTTAAAGTAACTCAACTGCCAAGTTATGAGCCAGAAGTAGCGTCGAATCCATTTAAGGCATTTTCTGCCATACCTGTAAAATCAAAATATCAGTTTATGCTTGATGAAGCAGAGTTGATCATCAAAGGGTATATCAAAGGGCCTGTCTGCAGAGGTCAGGTCGCGCTTAATGTCATCAACGACCACTTTTGGGTCGCGTTCATTGATCCGCAAAAAAATAGTGTTCCCGCTGTAAGTGAATTATTAATGCGCCATGAAGATGACCTTGCCTTACCTGCGCAAGAGCAAAGTAATGCTTTGCCTATATCCAGTTGGGTAAAATACGCAAACCGTCAACATGAATATATTAGAGCCAAAACACAGCTTGCAAATGAGTTGCTAGCGGATGGTCAACTATTGACTACTGATTTGATTTGGCAAGGGGATGGTAACAACGGTAATGCTGCGCTGACGGTGTTTCGTCATTTTGATAGCGCAACTGTCGTTAAGGGCTTTGTAGGACAAGCACCGAAAACAATGTGGTTGTTAGACTATGCGTTGTTCGAGCGGATCCATTATCTATTAGTGGCTGGGTTTGATGTGTTTGGCAACATAGGACACCAGTTGCATACGCGCTTGTATATGGACTTTTTGCGTTTAGAGGGTGAGCAAAATTTTATTAATTTACTGCCGCAAAATGTGCGCCAAAAAGTGAAAAATCACTGGTATCGCCGCTCTAGTGTAAGTTTGAGTGAATTTATTAATCGTAAAACCTTGTTAGCTACACCCAGTGGTATTGAATACACCACAGACAACCCTAAAGAAGAACTATACGCAAAAATAGCAGCGGCGCTGCAGCCTGTATTGAGCGAGCGTTACAGCTACAAAGCAGTAGCTGAGCCTTTGGCTAAGTTAAATGACTTACCCTACAAGGCTATTAATTTTTTGCCGCAAGTCTCCTTTATATTGCAAAGACAGCCCAATGGAGAACACAAAGCATTTACCCTTATCCATCACAATGCGCATTATAATGTTTCATCTTTGTTGAATGAGGAAGCACAGCGCGCATTTGAAGAAGATACCGCCACATTGGTGCCTGGCTTTATTGGCGATTACCCTGAAGCAATCTGGTATTTGGCAGATGAAGCAAACACCCAGGCCTTTGTAAGTCAATTACAAAAGGTAACGAGTGAGAGACAGTACCGCGCGCTAACGCAAGCATATGCCATTCGCCGGACACACCCACAATTTTGGCAGTACAGCGATTTATTACATGATGTTGCCAAGCAATATCGCGGCGTAGAATACGGCCTGTTCGATTATAACCGATTAGAAAATCGCTGATAAATGAGCTTGAAAAGTTAGCTCTCAGTCAGTGCACAATGCTGTTGGCTGAGGTATCATTATGGCCTTTTAAAGCACAAAGAGAGAGCGCAATGTCAGCCAATATCACTAAGCTAGCCGTGATGTTAGAAATGCAAAATGCCATGAACACTAAAGTACATGAGCAGTGGTTTAACCAAGGGTTTGAGTGGTACCGAGCAATCTGGGTTGAGTGTGCCGAAATGCTTGATCATTATGGTTGGAAGTGGTGGAAAAAACAAACACCAGATACTGAGCAAGTCATTTTGGAACTAGTGGATATTTTCCACTTTGGCCTGTCTTTGCGCATTGATGGTAAAACGTCATACCAAGCTCTTGCTGAGCAACTCGAGGGCGAGTTAAGTCAACCGCTAGCTGGCGACAACTTTAAGCAAACGCTTGAAACATTGGCAGCCAGTGCGGTTGCTGATAAACAATTTAATGCCCAAGCATTTGCTGGGTGTATGCAGCAGATCGGTATGGATATTGACGACTTATACCGAGGCTATGTTGGTAAGAATACGCTTAACTTCTTCCGTCAAGATCATGGCTATAAAGAGGGCACTTATATCAAGGTGTGGAATGGTCAAGAAGACAATGAACACTTAGTCGAAGTGGTAAAAAGCCTAGATACTGAACATCCAGACTTTGCGAAAAATGTATACGCAGGTTTGCAAGCACGTTACCCAAGTTAATGCGCTATTTGATAGGCAGCAATGTCCTATAATCCGTGATAGACAAATAGTCAGTGATCACATTCACTGGCTGTTTACTATCGGGGTTAGCGACGGCTAGTAAGTGGCCTATACCAAATTCTTTAGCGGCGTTGAGTACACTCAAGCTGTCATCTACAAATAGTGTGCGCTGTTTATCAAAACCAAGATCAGCCTGAACCTGCTGCCACAGTGATTGACTCTCTTTACTCACACCATAGTGGTGAGTTGAAATCAAGGCATCTAAGTAGTGAGCAAAATCAGCCAGCTCGATTTTTAAGCTCAAGCTATCAGGGTGAGCATTAGTCAGTAATATTAATTCTTTCCCTGCATCTTTAAGGGCAGTTAAAAACTCAGGTACATCTTCGCGAACGGAGATCAAATCTTGAATTTCTCGTTTTAAGGCCATAATTGGCAGCCCTAATTGCTCTTGCCAGTAGTCTAAGCAGTACCATTGGATTTGGCCATGTACGGCTTCATAACGTTTTAGTATATCTGCTTTTGCAGCTTCAAAACTGATGTTTTGTTTTTTGGCGTGCTCGGTGGGAATAACATGGAGCCAAAAGTGGCTGTCAAAGTGTAGATCCAGCAAAGTGCCATCCATATCGAATAGCACGGTATCAATTTCAGACCAATTTAGCATAGGCATTTATCTTTAAAGGCTTTATGATTAAGTGTATGTCATCATAACAAATAAATACTTATGTCACAGAAAAAGCATCCGATACCGCCTGAGATCTTGCATTGTGAAGTCACTGCTAAAAGTCGCTTATTTACTGTTGAAGCGCTGCAATTGCAGTTTTCCAATGGCGAGCAACGCCACTATGAGCGTATTCGAGGCGGAGGAAGAGGTGCGGTGATGATAGTGCCTATTACCGCTGATAATGAGCTATTATTAGTAAGGGAGTACTGTGCTGGAACACACAATTATCAGCTGGGGTTTCCCAAAGGGCTTATTGACCTCGGAGAAACGGCCATTGAAGCAGGCAATCGCGAACTTAAAGAGGAAGTTGGGTTTGGTGCTAAGCAGTTCAGTGATTTAAAAACTCTTTCATTGGCACCGAGTTACTTTAATGCGCAAATGCATATTCTCGTTGCCAAAGACCTATATCCTCAAAAGTTAGAAGGTGATGAGCCAGAGCCACTAGTTACTGTAACGTGGCCTGTTGATAAGTGGCAATCACTACTGAGTCAAAGTGACTTTACGGAGGCACGTAGTGTTGCAGCGTTGTTATTGCTTCAACAATATTTAGCGACGGAGGTTTAACATGCAAAAGCTGCTAGAACCTTGTATAGCCTTAGCGATTAAAGCTGGGGACGCGATCATGGATATCTATCAAAATGAAGATGTTGGTGCGCGAGAAAAGTCTGATCATACCCCTGTTACTGAGGCTGACTTAGCGGCAAACGAGGTACTCATGGCTGGGTTAAAAGCGCTGGCGCCTGATATTCCTATTATGTCTGAAGAAACCCCCATTCCCGCACTATCTTTGCGTGAAACATGGCAGCGATACTGGTTGCTCGATCCGATGGATGGAACGGGCGAGTTTATCTTACAAAGCGGTGACTTTGCAGTAAACATTGCATTGGTGGAAAATAATCAACCAGTACTGGGGGTGATTTATTGGCCCTCTAAACAAACGACTTACTATGCAACCAAAGGACATGGTGCTTTTAAGCGAACTGAACAAACACAGAAGCAGATTTTTGTTGCTCCGCCAGATAGCTTGACGTTAGCTGTGAGTCGTCGTCAAAAGTTGGAGGCGGTAAGCCAGTATTTAAATAGTCACTTTGATACTGTGGCTTTGGGATCGTGCTCTTTAAAAGCGTGCATGATAGCCGAGGGTAAAGCGGATTGTTTTTTGCGGGTTGGGCCAACGGGCGAGTGGGATACTGGCGCATCACAAGTGATTGTTGAGGAAGCGGGTGGATGTATTACAGATGCTGAGTTTAACCCTTTGACATACAACCAGCGAGAGCATACAGAAAACCCCGACTTTATTGTGATGGGGCACCCTGATTGGCAGTGGCAAAAACTCATTACGCCACATCATCGTAGTTAATATTGCATTTTGTGTGATATTTGTTCACTTAGTTTGTTTTGGTGTTTAAATGCTTGCATTTAAAATTCAATCCTATATGATAGCGACCTCTTCGAAAGACATGCCTTAACAGCTTGTTTATTGAAGGATAAAATTTAAGATAATTTCTTAAATTTACAGGCGCGGGATGGAGCAGCCTGGTAGCTCGTCGGGCTCATAACCCGAAGGTCGTCGGTTCAAATCCGGCTCCCGCAACCACTTTTATGTGGTACTGTAAACTTCTTTAGTTAAGTCAGAAGTATAAATTAGCACTTACATATACAGGCGCGGGATGGAGCAGCCTGGTAGCTCGTCGGGCTCATAACCCGAAGGTCGTCGGTTCAAATCCGGCTCCCGCAACCACTTTTATGTGGTACTGTAAACTTCTTTAGTTAAGTCGGAAGTATAAATTAGCACTTACACATACAGGCGCGGGATGGAGCAGCCTGGTAGCTCGTCGGGCTCATAACCCGAAGGTCGTCGGTTCAAATCCGGCTCCCGCAACCACTTTTATGTGGTTACTTCGAAGACAATCAATTCGTTTAAACTCACTCCTTTTTATTTCAATATGCTAAGCCTCACTGCTTAAAACTAAGTTTTTAACCCATAGTCCTGCATTTAGTCGATTCTATTGCTTTTATATTTTTTCTTGTAAATTAAACAACCTGTTTATTTTACATGAGAAATATTTAACGCAGTTAATGAGTTATTTAGCTCGCTAGAATGATCAATGTATTAATAAAGTTGGTATAAGGGTAATTGCGAGTTGCTATCAACCTCAATCGATACGTATCAAGCTTCAATGACTTTTGTAAATAGGTAGGAGCAAAGTGAACTTTGCTCCTGTGTGATGGGATTAAAACTGTGTTGCGTACTCTTCAGCTTGACGCCAAACACGCAGCGTATTGCCACTTAGAATTTTTTTGATTTGACCCTCGCTATAGCCTCTGTCCAATAGCCCTTGAACAAGGTTTGGATAGCTTGAAACATCTTTAAGGCCCACAGGTAGAGAGTCACCAACACCATCATAATCTGAGCCTATACCAACATGGTCGATACCAATGAGTTTCACCACATGGTCGATATGATCAAGTACCTGCTCTAATGTAGCGTAAGGGAAAGGGTTCTCTTTTATATATTTTTCTCTTTGATCAGCTTTATTGCGTTGGTCGTACCAATTGCGTGCACTCGATGTGACAAAGCTTGAACCAAAGTTAATTTGAATGACACCGCCATTTTTTTTCAGCGCTTTAAGCATGTCGTCATCCATATTTCGTTCAAAGCCAGGTGTATATTTACGCAAAGAAGAGTGTGAGGCGATAACTGGTACTTTTGACAGCTCCATTACTTGATAAAAAGCCGCATCTGAGATGTGTGAAACATCGATTAACATGCCTATTTTGTTCATCTCAACAACAAGCTCTTTGCCAAATGGACTGAGCCCTTTCCATTTTCGGCGTATATCATACGACGAGTCAGAGATGTGGTTACTTTGCGAATGAGCAAGAGTAATGTAGCGTACACCTCGGTCAAAGAAGTGTTTTAGATTTTTTAACTCTCCTTCTATAGGAGAGCCATTTTCCATGCCCATCGCAATCGAAATTTTGCCTTGTTTAAAATGGGTGTAGATATCTTTGCTTGATGTAGCGATAGCAAATTTATCAGGTGCTCTGAATGCTAAAGCTTCCATGCCGTCAATGAGCTGGTTTGCTAGTTGATAGCTTTTACCTTTGCCTTCAAACTCAAGGTTCGCAGGGATATAGATAGACATAAAAGGCGCGTTTAAGCCACCTTTGACGGCGCGTGGGTAGTCAAAGTCTCCGCCTTCTGTGGCTTTGCTAACGTCATCCCATTTATCTTTTATGCGATAGGGTACGTCGATATGAGTATCGATCAGAATGCTTTTTTGAGCGATGCGCTGAGCGCGCTCAGACGCTTGATAATCTTGTGCTTGTGCTGATAACGCCGACAAAGCAAGGGCGCAAAGAGTAAAACGTAATGTCATTAGCCTGCCTTTGGTAATTATAGGTATATCCAGACTATAACTGAAAAGTGCGGCAGGCTAAATGGTCTGCGACCAGTTACTCGTATTGAGCATACTCTTCACTTTGCATTGCTTGAAACTGCGCTTTTGAAACAATGTTAACTGATTCATGCAGCTGCGAAAAAACAATGATGGCTTCGCCGGTTTTTAATTGTGACTTTACGTGCTCTACTTTGGCGTCTGTTGAAAACTCTTGATCTCCATAATCTGTGCCTTCACGAAGGACATAGTGCTCAATTAGGTTATTTAGAGTGTCTTTATCTATTTGCTGATAGGGAATAATCATTTTAACTTCCTTTGGTCCAGTTCGTTAAAATAGTTCGGTACCACTTTTTCTAACCAAAACTGGGGTTTGAATGGGTTTGCGCCACTAATAAAACCCACATGCCCACCTGTTTCTGATACGGCGAGCGTGACTTGCGCACTTACTTGCTCAGCTTTGGGCACCGCTTGCGATGACAGCATGGGGTCGTCTTTTGCGTGGATCAACAAAGTTGGGGTGGTAATGTCTTTTAAGTAATTTTGCGCACTGGCTTTGGCGTAGTAATCCTCAGCATCATCAAACCCATGCAGCGGTGCGGTGATCAAATTATCAAATTGCCACAAGTCATCAATGGCGCGAAGCTTTTGTTCATCAACGGGTAACACATCGGTAATGGTATCTAGTTTTCGGCTAAATGAGCGTTTCATTCGATCCAGCAAATACTTTTGGTAGAGTCCAAAGCAACTTTTTCTTATTACTTGGCACGATGATGACAAATGATGAGGAGCTGAGATCACTGCAGCACCTTGTAAGCCGCTTAACGCCTGCTGTTCACCCAAGTATTTGGCCAGCACATTGCCGCCAAGAGAAAACCCCACAGCATAAAGCGGGCGGTCAACAAAGCGCTGTTTTAAAGTCTTGATTAGAAAACCAAGATCTGATGTTTCGCCGCTGTGATAAGCACGCGGTAAGCGGTTTGCATGTCGAGAGCAGTTCCGAAAATGCATCAATACGGCATCAAACCCTTTGTGAGTGAGCGCTTTGAGCATACCCTTGGCATAAAAGCTGTTAATGTTTCCTTCAAGGCCGTGTAACACAATAGCAAGTGGTGCATTAGGGCGTTTTTCATGTGCCCATGCTAATTCTAAAAAATCGCCGTCTGGCGTAGTTAGCTCTTCAAATTTAACAGGCACCTTTTGCAGTGGTCGAAAAAAGCGCGGCAAAATTGTTTGAGCATGTCGATTGCGCATCCACCATGCGCTGTTAAATGAATAGTCCATAAAGCGTCTTACAATCCAAGGTGGCAGCAGTGTAGCAAAGATAGTTAAGTCTGTTGAGCGTAAAATAAAAAGCACCCGACTAACTAGGTTAGTAAGGTGCTTTGTGCGTCGTGCTTAATTCTTGTAATTCTGGGGGGAACCAGTAGTGGGGTTTTTATACCCTCAATGCTGATTTAGTGTATGACCACTGAGCTCAACATACGCTTAAATAATTAATTTGGTACTTCAGCTTCTTGTACTTTTTTAATGAAGTAGTAAACGTAGAAGATACATAAACCAATCACCACACCTAGGATCCCAAAAGAGAGAAACAACACTGGGTCACTGAAAAAGTCTCTAAAGAATACGTTCATGGCTGATGCCTCCTAACTTGTCGATGAGGTAATCTTAGTTGAGGCGAGGAGTGGGAGATATGATCTCGATCAAGTTTCAAACTGGGTAGCAACGAGTGATACAGAGAATTTGATCTCGATCATGATTTAGCGGTTGTGAAGCTCATTTTTAACTGCTGGAGTTGGCTTTCATTAAGATACAGTGCCAGGTTATTGCTTGGATTCTTTAAGGTTGTGGCCCCTTGATTAAGGGCTCGGATCAACTCCGATTGCTGCAACTTCTCCAGTTGTAGCTCACTCTGTAATAGTTGCTGGCGGATCTCGCTATACTCTGAGTGCGTAATGAACTGCGCTTTGAGCGAGCGTCTGATCTTGCGATGGGGTGCAAGCAGGTGTGCATCTAAGCTTTGGCACAAAGCGTCAAGATGCACGAATGTAGTATGGCTAAGCTGTAAATTGAGCGTGTCTAAATAATACAACAGCAAACACAAGTTGATATTTTTATGCTGCTCATTTTGTAGGGTCAGCAAGGTGTGTTGCACACTGCCTTGCTGATACACTGCACATGAAAACTGCCAAAAAGCCTGCTCATCTAAGGTACTCATGCGTCGATGCTTTGTTCAAACTCGGCTTGCTTTTCTTCAAGCTCTTCTAGGGCAAATAATAGCGACTCTTCTACTTCATTTAGTAGTGGCGTTACTTTGGCTTGCTCAGCGAGTAACTCAGTCAGTTTGGTCTTGTTTTCTTCCTGATAAATATCGTTGTCAGCAAGTTGTTGTTCGATTTTAGCAAGTTGCTCTGAATATTTATCGAGTGATTTCTCAAGCTTCTCTATGTTTTTCTTCAGTGGTTGTACGGATTTTCTAAACTCCGCTTCGAGGCGTTTTTGCTCTTTTCGATTAACGCTGGAATGCGCTTTATGCTGATCTTGTGGCTTCTTACTCGCTTCTTTATTAGCGTTGAGTAGCCATTGATAGTAGGCATCTAAATCGTAGCCAAACTGTGTGACTTCACCATTGTCGACTAAATAATATTCATCCGCGGTATTTTTCAGCATATGACGGTCGTGCGATACGGTTACCATCGCCCCCTCAAAGCCTTGCAATGCCATCACCAATGCGTGACGCATCTCCAAATCTAAGTGGTTGGTTGGCTCATCCAGTAACAGTAAGTTAGGTTTTTGGTAAACCAGCATTGCCAATACTAGCCTTGCTTTTTCGCCACCAGAGAACGGTGCAACAGGCTCAAGTGCCTTATCACCGTGAAATGCAAAACCCCCTAAAAAGTCTCGCAAGGACTGCTCGCTGGCTTTTGGGTCTAGGCGTTGAATATGGGTCACTGCACTGGCACTTAAATCTAGAGATTCCAGTTGATGCTGAGCAAAGTAACCTACCTTTAGCCCTTGATGCATAAATACTTCACCAGATTGTGGCTTAAGTTCGCCTGCGAGTAGTTTAATTAGTGTTGACTTACCTGCGCCATTTCGACCCAGGAGCGCGATACGGCTACCGGGTACCAAGTTAAGCTTAATTTTATGTAGTATCGTTACATCACCGTAGCCTGCTTGTGCACCATCTAGTGTCATAAGCGGATTTGGTAGCGTTGTCGGCTCTGCAAATTCAAAATCGAAGGGGGAGTCGGCATGTGCTGGGGCTAATTTTTCCATGCGTTCCAGTGCTTTTACACGGCTCTGTGCTTGCTTAGCTTTACTGGCTTTTGCTTTAAAGCGGGTAATAAACTTTTCCAAGTGCGCTATTTGCTCTTGCTGCTTGGCAAACAGCGCTTGGTGTTGTGCCATACGTTCAGCTTTTTGGCGCTCAAATTGCGAGTAGTGACCTTTATAAACATTAATTTTTTGTTGGTCTATGTGCCAAATTTGATCTACCACCGCATCTAAAAATTCTCTATCGTGAGAGATCAGCACCAGTGTTCCTGTGTAGGCGCGCAAGAATCGTTCCAACCAGTAAACGGCATCTAAATCTAAGTGGTTAGTTGGTTCATCCAGTAATAATAAGTCGGCGTCACGAATAAGTGCCTGCGCTAAGTTTAAACGCATACGCCAGCCACCTGAAAATGCGCTGACAGAGTGAGTAATTTGTTCATTACTAAAGCCTAAGCCATGCAGTAATTCACCGGCTTTTGCTTCAATGCTATACCCTTTCATCAGTTCTAGCTGTTGATGAACTTTGGCTTGTTTTGCGCCATCTTGAGCTTGCTCTGCTTCTTGTAATGCAACACGACATTGGTAATATTCAGGATGCCCTTGCAGCACATAATCTAGTGCACTTATCTCTAGTGCAGGGGTTTCTTGTTTTACTGAGGCAATAGACCAGTCTTTGGGAATTTGTAACTCACCGGCATCGAGGGTTAGCTCTCCTTTAAGTAGCGCAAAAAGCGAAGATTTTCCGCTACCATTTGCGCCAACAAGGCCGACTTTATGTTCAGGGAACAAAGTTGCACTGGCATTTTTTAGTAGGCTTTTAGTACCGCGCAGTAATTCAATATCAGACAGCTGGATCATAGTGTTTTATTGTTAAACCCGAATAATCGACATCATATCATGAACGATTGTGTTTAAGTCAGCACAGAAACATCGATAATTGATGAATACAATTAACAAGCATATCCTCGCTCATTGGTTTAGGTTAAAATAGCGACTATTGAAGTTTGGCGAATAGTTGTAGGGGCGGCCATGAGACAAAAAAAGCGTTTTATTGCGGGGGCTTCTTGTCCAGAGTGTAAAGAGCTCGATGTGATGATGTTGTTTAAAGAACATGATGTAGAAAAAGTGGAATGTGTAAAATGTGGTCATGTGATGACGCAGCCAAAAGAAGCTGTACAGGCGTCGACTCGTCAGTTTGAGCAGGTCATTGGAGTGTTTAAGCCAGAGTGAACCTCTGGCTTAGTGGTTTAGTAATGTGGCGGCGGTGGCTCTTGGTTTTGTGGCATTAAGCCCTCTTCGCGGCCTTCCTTTATTTTTTCACCCAACAACTCAATCTGACGCTGCATTTTGGCTAACCTTTGTTGATGCATTTTGAGTTCATCATTGAGTGTTTCAATGGTATCGTCTTGAAAAGCAATTTTTGCTTCTAGCTCCATAACGCGGTTTTCTAATTCTGTCATTGGGACTCCAATTGATTAAAACGCTCTAATAAACCGCTGGAACTTTCGGTCATTAAAGCATTATCTTGTTCGATAAATGTAACATCGAATACCACTGCTGATTTAGGCCGGCTGCCTTCTCGTGGCTGAACTTTCCAAAGGCCGAGTTTTTCTCCATCCTTTACCCGCCATAATGTCAGCTCTCTATTGGGGGAGCCTGTGGCAAGTAAAGTGCCTGATTGATTAAAGCGCACCGCACTAAATATTTTCTGGCGCGCAATATACTGCAATTGCGACACGAGATCACCTGAAGTTAATTGCCAGATACTGGCTTTTTTTAAACTGTCGGCTGTGAATGCGTATTGGCCTGACGCATCCAATGCTACTTTTGTCACTCTACTTGGGTGATTGAAACGGTGAATGACTTGACCTGTGCGGGTGTCCCAGAAGTAGGCGCTGTAGTCGTTAGCTCCGGTGAGCGCAAAGGCACCATTAGGGGATAAAGCGATAGAATTAATTTTTTCTTGGTGACCAAGGAACTCTATGCGTCTTCCACTTTCTAAGTCCAGATGTACAGCCACGTTGTCACTGCGGCCATACAATACAAAGCGGCCTTGATTGCTAACAGCAATGTCTCTGATAGTACCTGTTTGGATACGATAATAACCAAGGTTTTTACCTGTGGTAATATCCCAAATGGCAAAGGTCTCATTTTCTGCGGTGACTGCAACACTGTTGTCGTAGGCAATGGCCAATGAATGGACTAGGTTGCCATCAGGCTTGGATTGTTGCCATTGATATTTTAGTCCATGGACTTGATTGTCCCAGAGACTGACACCATGTTCTACAGATGACACTAAACTGTAACGGCCATCGTGTGAAATAGCGGCAGCAAAAGCGCCTCGGGCGGCATGCTCAACGGTTAAATCGGCTTTTTTGTCAGCTGGTGTGCAGCTACTTAATAAAAATAGCGCGATGAGCAGTAATAAGCGATCAAGTTTGGGCATAATATGGGTATTTCCCCTTAACGCTGTGAGTTACACAAGGTAGACTATTAGTATTTAGATACTTTGCGTGCATTGGTACTTTGATAGTAGCGTATCGTTATCACAAAGTCGCTACAAGTCACAGAAAACGTTATATATATGCAGAAGTGCTTTACGATTTGGCATCTATTGCGATGAATGGTAATGTGGCTAAACAGATTTAACCATTAATATAATATTAACAGACAGCCGCAAGGCTTGTCGGAGAGAGAGAATGAAACAGACGATTAAATTGTCTTTGGTCGCAGCGTCGGTACTTGCACTGACTGCATGCAACCAAAAAGCAGAAGAAAAACCAGCTGAACTAAAACTAGAAACAGAAGCTCAGCAGCAAGCCTATGGCATTGGTGCATCGGTTGGTAACTTTTTACAAAAAGATTTAGAAGATAAGAAGAGCTTTGGCATTGAACTTGACCAAGCGTTATTAATGCGTGGTTTTGAAGATGCACTTGCAGGCAATGCACAGCTTGATGAAGCTAAAATCCGTGAAGTACTCACGTCACTTGATACATCAGTACGTGAAAAGCAAGCAGAAAAAGTGAAGCTTGAAGCTGAACAAAATAAGGCTGATGGTGAAAAGTACCTAGCTGAAAATGCTCAAAAAGAAGGTGTCGTAGTTACTGATTCAGGTCTTCAATATGAAGTTATCTCAGAAGGTGAAGGTAAAAAGCCACTTGATACTGATGTAGTTAAAGTACATTACAAAGGCACGCTACTTGACGGTACTGAATTTGATAGCTCTTATGCGCGCAACCAGCCAGCGACTTTTGGTCTTCGTCAGGTGATCAAAGGCTGGACTGAAGGTTTACAATTAATGCCTGTTGGCTCTAAATATAAGTTCACTATCCCTGCAGATTTAGGTTACGGTGAGCGTAACTTAGGTAAAATTCCTGCAAACTCTACTTTGATCTTTGAAGTTGAACTACTTGAGATCCAAGAAGAAGAGAAGAAAGCAGAAGCTGAATAAGCCAATGCGATGATATTAAAAAAGGGCCTTTTGGCCCTTTTTTAATATTTGGTACGTTCCGCTTCGTACAAAATATCAGTCGCTGTGATTAGCGTATAAATTATCGATTAACTCGTCTTCTAATTCAAAACGAGACTCTAACACTTCGCCTAAACGAGATAAGTCTTTGTCAAAGTCTTCCAATACCTGCTCTTGAGCGTTTTCTGCGTACTTGTCGTTAAAGTCTAATGCGACGTCAGTTGTATCTGCAATACGCGGATATAATGCTTTTGCTAGCTTCGCACTATCTGGGCCCTTTTCTTCGCATGCTTCAACGAGATTGTCATAGATCTCAAAGTGCCCTGCTGAAAGGTAATCCATGAGAATTTGGCAAAAAGACTGTATTTGCATTTGATCAGGCAATGCATGATCTTTTTTGTCATAAGGAGAGAATCCTGCAATTTTGTAGTACTGCAGCAATAACTCTTGTCGCTCTGCTAACCATGCATCAATAACACTATGGCTGCCTCCCCATTTTTCTTGGGCTTGTTCTAACCTCGAAAGCATAGTGATCTCCTGTTGCGGATTGTTTTATTCTATAAAAAGGAAATCTGTGGCAAAGGTCAACCTATTTTTATTTTTATTGTTTAAAAACATTGCAAGGTATTGATTGGTAAGAAGTTCCTTTTTTGGGGTTTTAGAAAAAGAAAAACCACCTTAGCGGTGGTTTTAATGCAGTTTAGCTATTTGATAATTGTTTTTATTATTATAAAGGTGTTTTGTTGTTATTTTTGTAACGCGGCATTTTTATAACAAGTTTTTACCTATGTTGTAAATAGTTATATAACATGTTTTTTGCTTGTTTTTGATGGTGACCATATAACGCTATGAGTTAATTGCACTTTAATCTAGATCATAAGGTAGCGAATTAGCGCTTGGGTTTAGATAGAGTGCATGGGAAGATAGTGATACAATCTGCACAATTTTTGAAGCTTTGGAATCGAGATACGCTATGAGCGAATTGAAAAACGATCGTTATTTACGTGCACTGATGAAACAGCCCGTTGATGTTACTCCCGTTTGGATGATGCGTCAGGCAGGTCGTTATTTACCTGAATATCGTGCAACGCGAGCACAAGCTGGCGACTTTATGAGTTTGTGTAAAAATGCAGAACTGGCGTGCGAAGTAACCTTGCAGCCACTGCGTCGCTATCCACTTGATGCTGCCATTTTATTTAGCGATATTTTGACGATTCCAGATGCGATGGGTTTAGGGTTGTACTTTGAAACTGGCGAAGGTCCTAAATTTGAGCGCCCGATCAGTTCATTGCAAGATGTAAAAAACATTCCGAATATCGACCCTAACGATGAGTTGGGTTACGTAATGAACGCGGTTAGTACCATTCGCAGAGAATTAAAAGGCGAAGTCCCACTGATTGGTTTTTCGGGTTCTCCATGGACATTGGCCACTTACATGGTAGAGGGTGGAAGTAGTAAAACTTTCGGAAAGATCAAGAAAATGGCTTTTGCCGAGCCACAAACCCTGCATTTATTGTTAGATAAATTGGCTGATTCGGTGATTGACTATTTAAATGCTCAGGTAAAAGCGGGCGCCCAATCATTGATGGTTTTTGATTCATGGGGTGGTGTGCTTAGTCCTCGTGATTACAAAGAGTTTTCGTTGCAATACATGCATAAAATAGTGGATGGCTTGATCCGAGAGTATGATGGTCGAAAGGTACCAGTTACATTGTTTACCAAAAGTGGTGGTCAATGGATTGAAGCGATTGCAGCCACGGGGTGCGATGCAATTGGGTTAGATTGGACTATTGATATTGCTGATGCGAAGCGCCGCGTGGGTGATAAAGTTGCGTTACAGGGTAATATGGACCCTTCAATGCTACATGGGACACCTGAGCGCATTCGTGAAGAAGTACAATCTATCTTGGCTGGCTTTGGTGAAGGGTCAGGGCACGTGTTTAACTTAGGGCACGGCATCACGCCTGATGTAGACCCAGAAAATGCTGGTGTATTTATTAATGCGGTACATGAGTTCAGCGCGAAATATCACAAGTAAACTTAGCTGAATAAAGATTATAAAAAACCCAAGCCAGGCTTGGGTTTTTTCGTATTTAAGACGCGTGGTTCTCAAGGTTATTTGGTAAACGCACGCTTCATAAAATTAGGTGTTGCGAGTGCACCTTTGTGAATACCGGTGTTGTAGTATTCTGTCGAAAATATTGCGCTATCTGCATCAGCTTCCCTAAAGCCATTAAACGTTTCACTTTTACGTGCCAGTGTTGCAGACCATAAACCGCTTGGATAAATCGGTTGAGGGAATGGTAAAGTTTGCAAATCTACAAAGCCCACATCTAACATGGCATCGCGCATTTCTAACAATAATGGCATATGAGTAAGTGGTGACTCACTTTGTTGGACCATAATACCGCCAGGGCGTAATGCGTTTAAGCAGCTGGTATAAAATGCATGATTAAATAGCCCTTCACCGGGACCTACAGGGTCGGTGCCATCAACAATAACGACATCAATAGACTCCGGCGCCGCTTCGCGCATATACTTGATGCCGTCATCAAACATCACTGTGGCGCGCGGGTCTTTGTTAGATTCACAAAGCTCAGGGAAGTATTTCAGTGACATTTGCGTTACGACTTCGTCGATATCAATCTGTGTGACTGTCTCAACATCTGGATGTTTTAGTACTTCTCGCAATGTACCACAGTCGCCGCCACCAATGATCACGACATTTTTTGGCGCAGGATGAGAAAACAGCGCTGGGTGGCTCATCATTTCATGATAGAAAAAGTTTTCACGCGAGCTGACCATGGTACAGCCATCGATGATCATCAGGTTGCCATAATTGGTGGTCTCATACATTTCGACATTTTGAAATGGCGATTGAATTTCATCTAGCTTTTTGTTGATGCGCAACGAAAACGCGCTGCCATCGCGGTCACTGACTTCGGTAAACCAGCGGTTTGCTTCTAAATTCGACATATCAATTTCACACTTACTAAAAAATAGTTGGCAATTCTGCCAGTGCTTGCCCATTAGCTCAATCAAAATTTACCCAGTGAGAGTAACTATTCGAGCCGATGTGTACGACACTGCAGCAGTTTAATAATAGAGCAAGTTTCTACTTTATGAAAAGCAACGATGTGCAAAGAGTAAACAAGGTCCAATTTGTTTGATTTGCGTACAAAAAGTGAATGTTATAGTCTGTTTAGGTAAACATCAAAGAATCAATATAATAATTACTTAAACAGGAAAAGGAGATTGTATGGACATGAGTAAAGCTATAAAAGTGATTGGCGTTATCGGCTTTGGTGTGGCTATAGCTGGTTGCAGCAGTACTCAGGATACCCAATCAGGTAGCGCTGCATCATGGAAAGACCCCGACATGGTTTGCGAATCAATAGCTCAGACTGGCAGTAACTTGCGTAAAAAACGTTGTATGTCTAAGGAGTTAGCTGATGAGATTAGGGCAAATACAAAAGAAGGGATGAGGAAGTTGGAAAACAATAGCCGAACCGTTAAATAACAGAGAGCTTAGTGTTAGCTTTATTTGGTTAATTAATACGTATTTCTAAACAAAAGTTTTTACAAAACACGCATAATTATTGTACTGTTGCAGAGCAGTGCACCAAAAAGCACTCAAAATTTTAACGCTTTACAGCACATATAAGGAAGATATATGAAACTAAAATTACATTTCTCGGCGGTAGTAGCTGGTAGTATCTTGTTGCTCAGTGGTTGCAACTCTACGAGTGAAAGTAGTGGCGACCGAGTTGCAAAAGTGGATAACGATTTAGTATGTGAGTCTCGCCCAACGACAGGAAGTAACCTAAGAAAAAGGCGTTGTATGTCTCGAGAACTCGCTGATGAGATGCAAAAAGAAACTAAAGCATCTATGCGTAAGGTTGAAGTTAAAGGTAGAGCACAGAGCCACACCAAACTTTAATTACAGCGTCGTCAGACCATTTTTAAATAAGCGCTGCTATGTAATGTTAGCGCTTTTTTATTGTTATTTTTCTTGTTAAACCTGCGCTTTTACTTTCCTTTACTGCACATCTACAAATTAGTGCATGCCAAAAATCGACCTTAAAATTCTATCGCTAATCATACCTGCTCGTATTAAAATAGAGGTTTTAGTTACTTAAAAGAGTTGGCCATGAATTGGGGTTTAGATACAGCACGCGAAATTTACAACGTTGCTCATTGGAGTGAAGGGTACTTTGATATTAATTCCCATGGTGAACTTGTGGCTTACCCTGATGGCGACCACAATAAATCGCCTATCTCGCTTAATCAATTAACCGAAGAGTTTAAAGTGCAAGGCTTAACGTTGCCAGTTTTGGTGCGTTTTACTGATATTCTTAAACACCGCGTTGATACGATGACAGAGGCATTTTCTTTGGCATGTGAGCAGCGTGGCTATCAAGGGCAATACAACTGCGTTTACCCAATTAAAGTGAACCAACAACGCTCTGTTGTAACTAAGTTGCTGGCGCACCCAAGTGGTCAAGTGGGCTTAGAAGCCGGCTCAAAACCCGAGCTTATGGCGATTTTAGGTGTGGCGACTACGCCTATTACGATTGTTTGTAATGGTTATAAAGATAGTGAATTTTTAAGGTTGGCATGTATTGGCCAAGCGATGGGCCATAAAGTGAATATTGTGGTTGAAAAACTATCGGAACTGACAACCTTAATCAAAGAGATCGATGATTTAAATATTGAACCTGCCATTGGCATTCGTATTCGTTTGAACTCTGTCGGTAAAGGTAAGTGGCAAAACACAGGCGGCGAAAAAGGCAAATTTGGCTTAACAGCAGGACAGGTGCTTGAGGCCGTTGAAATGTTGAAGGCTGCCAATAAATTGCACCTGATGAATTTAGTGCATTTTCATATTGGTTCTCAGATAGCAAACATTCGAGATATTCACCGTGCCCTTAAAGAATGCGCTCGCCACTTTGCTGAGCTCTCGCAGCTGGGTGTACCTTTAAAAACCGTTGATGTGGGCGGTGGCTTAGGTGTTGACTACGAAGGTTCTGGGTCGCGAAGTGCATGCTCAATGAATTACACGGTTGCTGAATACGCTCGCAATGTAGTCAGCGCATTTGCTGAGGTATGTGAACTACACGACTTGACTCACCCTGCCATTATTACTGAATCTGGGCGAGCATTAACAGCGCACCATGCCGTACTCATTACCGATGTTATTGACGTTGAAAAGGCACCAAATCAGCGTATCCCCAATGCCCCATCACCTGATGCGCACGCTATCTTACAAGAACTTTGGCAAGCATATAGTCGTATCACTGTGCGTTTAGCACTTGAGACATATCACGATGCAATGCATCTATTTAGTGAAGCGCATGCGCAGTATGTGCATGGCTTGGTTAGCATGACTCAGTGGGCTCAGATCGAGCAGTTATACTTTACCATACTCCATCGAGTCAGAGAGTTACTCAATGAAAATGCGCGCACGCATAGAGAAGTGCTTGATGACTTAAACGAAAAACTGGCAGACAAACTGTTTGTAAACTTTTCACTGTTCCAGTCATTACCTGATGTATGGGGTATTCAGCAGTTGTTCCCTGTTATGCCGATAGAATCATTAGATCAGCCACTAACGCAACGCGCCATTTTGCAGGATATAACGTGTGACTCAGATGGCCAAATTCGTGACTATGTTGAAGGTTCTGGCATTGAATCAAGTTTACCTATTCCTACGTATATTCCTGGTGAACAGTATCACATTGCGATGTTCATGGTTGGCGCTTATCAGGAGATTCTAGGTGACTTGCATAATCTTTTTGGTGATACCGACTCAGTACATGTCGAGCTAAGCGAGGATGGCTATAAGTTAACGAATGCGATAAAAGGCGACAGTGTACAAGAGGTGTTAAAGTTTGTGCATTATGATCATACGCAGTTAGCTCAAAATTTCGTAACCACAATAGAGCATAACGTCACTGATGAGCAGCTCAGAGCACAGTATATTGAGGAGTTAAATGCGGGCTTAGCTGGCTACACTTACTTTGAGGATTAGATAAATTATAAGCTGTTAGGTTTTTTGCATATCGAAAACAAGGTATCATCTTTTGCCATATTAAAGGCTTAGCCATTCACAATTGGCTAAGCCAGTTGGTTTGGTTGTAAAGGAAGCATTGCATGTCATTGTTACGCTGTATTTTGAGTTTGCTATTGTATGCTCTAAACACGCTATTCTGGTTTGTGCCAATTTTTTTATTTGGTCTGATCAAATTAATACCCATTACTGCATTACAAAAGGCATGCAGCAGGTTGGCTAAGGCGTTTGCAGGCTTTTGGGTTGCGGGTAATACTTGGAATCAGAAACTACTCTCGCCGTTTGCTCTAAATGTTGTTGGTCTAGATAGCCTTAAACAGAAAGATTGGTATTTGGTGATAGCAAATCATCAAAGTTGGGTGGATATTTTAGTGATGCAACGCATGTTGCATGGGAAAATACCTTTTTTAAACTTCTTTTTGAAAAAAGAATTGTTATATGTGCCTTTTCTAGGCCTTGCGTGGTGGGCGTTGGATTTTCCATTTATGACGCGCACCAGTAAAAGCCAATTAAAGAAAAACCCTAAACTTAAAGGTAAAGATGTAGAAACAACACGAAAAGCCTGTGAAAAGTTTAAGACTATGCCAGTGAGCATCGTGAACTTTGTTGAAGGGACACGATACACGGATGCGAAGCATCGCCGCCAAAAAAGCCCTTTCCAGCACTTACTCAAACCTAAAGCGGGCGGTATTGCGTTTGTGATGCAGGCGATGGGGGAACAGATCAGCAAGGTGGTGAATATTACAATTCATTACCCGGATGGTATTCCCACTTTTATAGATTTTGTAAGTGGCCGCGTGACGCGAGTAGATGTGCACGTTGAGATCCTGCCAGTCAGTGAAAACTTAATTGGTGACTATAGTAATGATAGTGATTTTAGAGTACGTTTTCAGAGCGAGCTGAACCATTTGTGGCAACAAAAAGATGAACAATTGCAGCAGCTAAGTGGTTCAGAATAAACAGTCTGTGAGGTTGCAAATGCTTAGAAATGTGTTACCAAAGTGGTTTTTCGGGTTAAGTGCTACCGTTATTTTGCTGGCTAATACGATTGTGTGCGGCATCGTTGTTTTTGTGCTGGGGTTAGTCAAATTATGCCTACCATTTCGTGCTATATCTCACATTTTACACGCAGCTTATGGGATGTGGTGCAAAGGTAATAGGCTTGGTCTGCAAGTGGGATGTGGACAAATAGATGTTAATGTACCAGCCCAAGTAAAGCAGCAAGGGTGGTATTTGTTGGTATCTAACCATATTAGTTGGCTCGACATTGTGGTACTAAGTGCAGTTGACGCTCTGCCAGCGCCGAAATTTTTTCTTAAAGATGAGTTGAAGTACATTCCTTTTATTGGCACTGGTGCGTGGGCTATGGGTATGCCTTTTATGAAACGAGCAACGAAAGCGCAAGTTGCTAAGGATCCCAAGCTAAAAGGGTTAGATGTGGCACGTACGAAGCGAAGCTGCCATAACTTTCGACGCCACCCGACAACAGTAATTAATTTTGCTGAGGGGACACGTTTTACGCCATCTAAAAAACAACAGCAAAATAGCGACTATCAGCACCTGCTAAAGCCAAAAGCAGGAGGTACCGCGTTTGCCTTGGAAGTCTTAGCTGAGCAGCTCGATGGATTGCTAAACTGCACCTTGGTTTATCAAGCGCAAGGGCAGCATATATGTCGCAGCTTTATCCTTGGACAACTCCAGAGTGTGCATGTTGAAATTGATATCTCAGATATTAGCGCCATACCACAAGGGAGCTATCAGTTTGATAAAGAATATCGAGTTGCTTTTCAAAATTACTTAAATGCACTTTGGTATGACAAAGATGAGCAAATAACGCGACATATTCTTGAATACGATAACCTGAGCACACAGACGAGCAAGGAAACGGCACCATTATGACTTTGGTTCATTTGACGGATCTATTCGATACTTGGTTTGCCAATGTCCCTCAAGGCGCTTTTTTGAGTGCGTTAACGGCAAACAGTGTTGGTTTTATCGGTCTAATTTTATTGTATTTATTCACTCGCCGGCTAGTTTTCCCAACTATTCAAAAAGGGTTAGTACGAGTTTCTCCAACTCGAGTGGGTCACTTGGCACCAGAGCTTAACAAGGTAACGGGACGTTTAGCGGCAGTGATCTGTAGTGTCGCGTTCTTGGCGCTCAATGATAAAGTATTGGTTGCGCCAACATGGGTAATGGATGTTTTGCATTCGCTAGGGCAAGTGGTATTGGTGATCCTAGCGGGCTTTTTATTCAGTGGTATGGTCAATTTGGCTCATGCTATTTATAACCAGTTGCGGTTTGCTCAAGATGTGCCAATTCAAGGGATTGTGCAAGTTACCAAGCTGATGACATTTATTATCAGCGGTATCTTTGTGATTAGTTTAGTGCTTGATAAATCTCCAACATATATCTTGTCGGGTTTTGGTGCGATAGCCGCTATTACATTATTAGTATTTAAAGACACGATTTTGGGATTGGTAGCAAGCATACAGATCGCTGCTAATCGACTAGTAAAAACCGGGGATTGGATCCAAGTCGATGCATTTGGCGCAGATGGTGAAGTAATTGACTTAGGATTAAATACAGTAAGAGTTCGTAATTGGGATAATACAGTAACCACCATTCCCACCTATATGCTCATTTCTGACTCCTTTAAAAATTGGCGCGCGATGCAAGAGTCTGCAGGGCGAAGGATCAAAAGAGCAATACTGGTGGATATGCACAGTATTAAAGTGCTTGCCGAGCATGAAGTTGCACACTTACAAGCGCAATTTAGCGAATTAACACACCTTGAGCACTGGCCTGATAAGACCACAAATTTAGGCTTGTTTCGTCGATATGCTGAAAAGTATCTGCAAGAGCATCCGGCCATTAGCAAAGAATGTGTGTTAATGGTCAGAGAGCTTGCGCCTGCAAACAATGGCTTGCCCGTAGAGTTTTATTGCTTTAGTGCGGATAAAAGATGGGTTGCTTATGAGCATTTGCAGGCGGATATTTTTGACCATATGCTGGCTGTAATGGGCGAATTTGAGTTACGCCCATATCAGAATTTTTCAGGGCATATGTGGCAATAGTATACCTATTGAGGCAAATAACAGTAACATCATCCAAATTGGTGGCTTAAAGTATTTAAGCAATGCAAAGCCGCCAACCGCAAAGGCGATATGCCAAATAGACTGAACACTTGATAGCCAAATAGGATTGTAAAACGCAGCAGCGAGCAAACCTACAACCGCGGCATTAAGTGCTGCAGTTATGCTCGCAAATCGCGGTAATGCGCTGAGTGATTGCCAGTTATGATGGCATGCCCACATCAGCAATAATCCCGGCAAGAAAATGGCAATAGTAGCCAGCATTGCGGATAACACTGCGTTTGCACTGCCTACCTCTGCACCTAGATAGGTCGCTATGCTAAACATAGGTCCTGGCACCGCTTGAGCTGCAGCGTAAGCGGTTAAAAAGCTTTCTTGCGAGAGCTCTGGTACACTATTTTGCAGTAAAGGCAAAACCACATGTCCGCCCCCAAATACTAATGCACCCGCTTGATAGAACTGTGAAAAAAGTACATTAGGTAGATCTGCAAACGTTAAAGCAAACAAACCAAAAAATACAGCCAGCACCGGCCAATTCAGCATGAGCTTAGCGCGTTTTTTAGTATCAGGAATGGCGCTAAACGAATATAAGCTAGCAACGAACGCGACCCCAAGGAGTAGCCACAATTGCGCATGTAAGTTGGGAAAAAGTAATAATATCAGCGTGCTTACAAAGGTAACGATTTTGAGGGCTGTGGTTTTACAAAAACTTTTAGCCATGTTTAAAATGGCATCTGCAACTATCACGACAGCAAATAGTTTTAATCCTGAGATAACATTATCAAATACTCCATGCATTTGGGTCGCTGTCATGGCAAGCATTAGCATGATTAAAAAAGAGGGTAGGGTAAAACCTATAAATGCGGCGATACCGCCAATGATACCAGCACGCTCTAACCCGATAGCAAAACCTACTTGACTAGAGCCTGGACCTGGAAGAATTTGTGATAAGCTTATCATCGCACCGTAACGTTCATGACCTATCCAGCCTAAATTGTCGACAAAGTGCTTTTTAAATATGCCTAAATGTGCGGCGGGACCACCAAAACTGGTACAGCCAAGTAAAAAAAATTGATAAAAAATACTCAGTGCCATAGTTCACCTTGTGATACAGTTAACATTAAATGCTGACACAGTATTGTGACATATTTATTTCAACTTAAATCGGCTTTATCGTTTTGTTAGCTAAGTCACACAGTCATGTCAAAATTAGAGGTATTAGAATTTGCAGCAACTAGCATTATCTTTGTTGTTTTTCGCTTTGTATGCCAGCTTTAATGTGTGTGCTGCACATCGCGCTATTCAGGTTGCCATCGATCATGCTCCCCCATACAGCTCCGTGAGCAATGACGGGGAGTCCTCTGGATTAATTTTAGATATTATTAGTGCCACCGCTGGCACAAAATACCCGATCCGTCCTGTTCCTTGCCCTGTGTCTCGGTGTTTGCGCATGTTGGAGCAAGGGGAAGTTGATGTGATGGGAGGGTTGCTAAAAACACCTCAACGTCAAGAATCGATGGTATTCGTAGAGCCGCCATATATGGCACTTTCGTCGTCTTATGTATTTTATGCAAAAAAAGGCAGCAATTTATCGGTTATGCGTTTTGAAGACCTGTACGGCAAACGTATCGCAGTGATGCGAGGTGCAGCATACTTTGAACGTTTTGATAAAGATACAAAGCTTAATAAAGTGGATGTAACGTCTGAACAAATCGCGCTAGATTTAGTATTAAAGGAACGCGTTGACCTTGCTATTGGCATTGAGGATACGGCTGAAGTTGCGATGAAAGTGCTCAAGCAACCTATTTCTCAGCTAGAGAAAATGCATTATCGGCAAACGAATGTAATATACGGCTACATGGCGTTTAGTCAGGATTTTGCACAAACAGATGCTGCACACTATATCGCTGAAAAAATGCAAGAAATTGCAAGAAGTAAGTTACTGGACAAACTGATAGCGCCATATTCATTACCCCCAATCCCCAACGAACTGATGCAATAAACAGCATAAATTAATATACCATTCATCAAGCGCTCGCTAGCCTAACAGACATGAATTCTTAGAACCCACCTCTACATGCGCTTCATTGTTTGAGGCTGGTACTTTGGTGGGGCACATCTGATTTTAGAAGTTTGATATCGTTTCTTTGGATCCGAGATAAAGCAATGTATTACTGGGAGAAACCATAACGTGAATAAAAAAGGGTTTATAGCAATTACACTGGGTGTTGCTTTGGTATCTGGCTGTGAAATGACGAACACAGGCAAAGGCGCTTCAATCGGTGCTGCGACCGGGGCGGTTTTGGGTAAAGCAACGGGCAATCATAAAGACAAGCGTATTTTTATCGGAGCCGCTATTGGCGCAATAGCGGGGGCTGCCATTGGAGATTACATGGACAAGCAAGAAGCTGCTTTTAAAAAGGAGCTTGCAGGTTCGGGCGTAGAAGTTATCCGCGAGGGTGATAACATGCGTTTGGTGATGCCAAGTAATATTACCTTTGCATCCGGTCAAGCCAATATATCGGTAGACTTCTACCGTACGTTAGATGGTATCACTAAAGTGATGAACAAGTATGAGAAGACATTTCTAAATATTGTTGGCCATACTGACAGTACAGGCTCTGCGCAGCTCAATCAACAATTGAGTGAGCAACGTGCCAATAGTGTAAAAAATTACTTGCTAGGTCAGCAAGTATTAGCAGCGCGTTTGCATACTCAAGGTATGGGAGAGTCAGCCCCTGTTGCTAGCAATACCACTGAACAGGGCCGTGCCAAAAATAGGCGTGTAGAGATCCAAATCGTACCAAATAAGGCATAGGTTAAACGTGTCGTTGTTATCATGATACAGCGGTGCATCTACACCGCTGTATTTTTTGTAAAACTAGTTTGAATTTGCCAACTGCAGGGCTAAGTGCAAAATAGTGTTGAATGCCTGATTATTGGATTGATGATTATCATCGCCATTGCTGAGCAAAATGACCCCATTTTGTGTTGTTAAATTGCCTATCATCTGAGATATCACACCAGGGTCTGAGCCATCATGGTGAATATACTCTCCATCAAGCTCCCAAAAATAACCAATATCACGGCTTGGAACTGGTGTGGTTGTTTGTGGCGTCAGCATGGCTTCAACGGCAGCTTTAGACAAGGCTTGTTGTTGCTCTATTTGTCCGTTATTCATACTCGCAATTAAAAAGCGTGCCAGATCGTTAACTGTCGAAATAGCTGAACCGTCGGCATAAGTGATAGCGCCATAGTTTGGCATTGCGACGCGCTCCCCTGTTTGCGGATTGTGCACAAATCGAGTTGCGACATTATCCGCGGGCTCTCCAACTCCCCATGTACTATTGCTCATGTTAAGTGGGGTAAAAATGTATTCTTGAGCAAGCTCTACGAAGGGGATATTCCTCTTTTGCTCTAAGGTATAGGCTGCGAGGGCGGTGGCGATGTTTGAATAAATATACACTTCGCCAGTGTTAAGCCCGTATTGCGAGGTAAAGTTTTCTTGTTGATAATATCTGCCATCACGATTGAGGTAATCCGTTAAATAAACTTGTAAGTCTGGGTTGATCTGACTATCACACGTGTTGGTACCTAACATGGCATCACTGATGTTTTGTTTGGTGGCGTGAATATAGTATGCACATAAAAATGCGGGGCTCGCATCAACAATACCACTAGTATGCGTGATCAGGTGGCGTAAAGTTACGGGCGTTTGTTGAGCGGGTGTTACATCAATCGCAAAAGGTAGCAAATGGGCAATGTTCTCATCAATTGAGATGGTTTGCGCCGATGCGGCATGGGCGATTGTTGCACCGACAAGTGCTTTACTAACAGACGCAACATAAAACGGGGTATCTGCAGTGACAGGCGCGTTTTGTTCATTAGCAATGCCAAAGCCATTAGCATATTTAATTTGGCCCTGATTTATCACCGCAACAGCGAGACCGGGTATCGCACCTTGTGCCATTTGTGCTCTAACTTGTTGCTCAAACTCACTGATACTCAACTTCGCAGAAGTTTGTTTGCCCATCATGTCCAGCGCATAGTCATATGTTGAGAATCGCTGTAGATCCGTTTCTAAGCTAGAGTAGGCACTTATGTGTACGTCAGGCTGTAACCCTATGCGCTCAAAGCGTTCTCCTTTGGGGTTACTATATACCTCATTTGATAAGCCAATTTCCCAGCCATTTGGCAAGGTAAAGTTGAGGATGTCTGAAAATGCGCCAGCAGTTTCTTCGCCAACTTGGGTTACGTGAGGAAGTTGCTTCATGGTCATTGCAAACACTTCACCTGCACTGACCGTCACTTGACTGGTTAGCATGTAAACAGGCTTGGTATACGCTTCGCCTTTGCCACCAATTGAAAAGATTTTAGGTATGCCTCTACCAGAGCGATTAACCGCTTGTTTTTTATAGGCCATTTGCCGCTTTTCAGTGAATCGGTTGGCAATTATCGTTGCAATCACATCGTCTCCACCAAGGTTATTCCTGATATCTAAAATAAGGCCATCGGTGTCTTTTAGGTCCGACATGACTGAGTCGATTAATGTTTTTGCTGCAGTCAACTGTTGCTGCTCTGTTGCATCCGGATCAGAATGATACTGCGCCATATTATTAATCACTAAAATTCCGACATTATCTGGTGTTATGCCCCATATCAGAGTTTTAGCATCAGTCTCTTGAGGAAAGCTTTTTAAACTTTCTGCGTCAATGTAGCTGGCGGTTGTGTCGTAGTAGTCATCCCATAGGTCATTGATGACATCTATTGTGTCTACATGTGCGCCAAAGCGTAAGTAAGACTTTGCTTTACCATGCGCGCTTCTGAGCAGGGGAGCAGGTTTGGTGTTTGAAAAAGATTTGCTGCCATCGTTTATCGAAACATGGGCGTCTTGCAATGGCGCAATCATTTGTGCAAGCACATTAAAGAGCGCATCGTCAGTCATGCTATCGTGAACTTGCGGGGCATAAGCAGTATATTGAGCTTGCCAATCAACATCACGCAACTCAAAAAATGCGTAATAATCATTGAACGAGTGCCAAAAGTATTCAAAGACTTGGGTTGCCGTGCTCGATTGAGTTAGCTGAATTGGGGTTTTACACGACACCGGGAGTTCATCTACTTTGAAAAGCGTTTCGCTCTGCGTGGTATCTTTTTCGATAATATCTAGGATCTGGGAGTTCGTGATATGCAGCGTGCTTGCGTGATCTTGCATGAACTCTTGATAACTTTTATCACTGATTTGTGTGCAAGCTTGACTGTTATATTCATAGTATTTGATGCGTCCATCAACAATAGATAAAACTTCTCCATATGCTTTTTTATCCCAAATTCCTTGGGCTTTATTGAGCTGCGAGTGTTCTTTGATGAGTAAGCTATGGGGGTTTTTGTCTTTGTTGTCATTGCAGCCACTGAGTAATAAGCTAGCTGCGATGGCCAATGTGAGTACACTTGATTTGGGCTTCATGTTTTGTTCCTTGAAGTGTCATTGTTATGCTCAGACTTTAGAGTGTTTTAAGGGACATGGCTGTTATCGAATAGCAAGAAAGTGTAATAAAGTTAAGCTGTTGCTTACACTTTTATACAGTTGCTAAGCGACCCTCTCAGGTAAAGGGAGCGACGGAATAACTACGTCGCCCCCTTTTGGGGAAAGTGAATTGGCACAAGTATTAAAAATCCCAACGAACGCCAAAGCTTGGGATCATAGGTAGCCAATGCCCATACTCTTGCTCAACAATTATTTTGCTATTTTCGTTTAAGCGGTATTTTGACGCCTCAACACAGCATTGGTTTTTTCGGTTTAATAGGTTCGATATTTCAAAAAAGACTTGTAGTTGACTTTGTGTTAACTGATATTGCTTTGATAAACGTAAGTCAAAACGCAAATAGTCAGCTAAATTTTGTTGGTTGCGCGCAGCTAAATGTCGGATGATTTTTTGCTCACCATTGATAGACTTTTGCAAAGTGCCATACTCGCCAGTTGTTGGCCACCCACTGTGGTACTGGCTGGTAAGATTGACGTTCCAGCCATTGTTAAATAGGTAGTTAATGCCCGCATTGAGAGTGTGTGTTTGATTCCAACTACGCTGTACCTGCTTAGAATCTATAGTTTCTTGTGCATCTGACCAACTGTAATTTGCATGCCAGCGCCACTGATTATTGATGGTTTGCGCTATCGAAAGTTCAATACCCGTTACTTCTCCTTTTGTCGCTATTATGAGTTGGCGGTCAGCTTGGCCTTCAGGAAAGAAATTCAATGGATCCAACGCATTTTCATAGCGTTTAGGTATATCTGATAGGCGTTTATAATAGGCTTCTACTCGATAAGTCAGTGTATTGAAGGCACCCGAATATCCAGCTATGTAGTGTTCTGATTTTTGTGCTGGCGCATAATTGACAATTCCATCACCTACTTGCAAATCGAGCATGTCTTGCGCTTGATAAAAATGCCCCCAGCTGAAGTTCAAACTTTCATCTGAAGATAGCTGGTAACTAAGTGCAGCCCTTGGGCTGATTTGAGAGTCACTAAAACCTTGATAATTTTGCTTATCGTAACGTAAACCCAGTTCGGTGACCCAGTCTGGATGAAGTTTGTATTTGCCACTAAGGTAAGCCCCTGCCTGTAGGCCTTTAGCATTGACTAGGGCTGCAGTGCGCTGGCTTTGGGGTTTATCGGCAAATAAACGGTGGCGAAATAAAGCCATTGCGTAATCATAATTAATATCGACGTGTTTACTATGAAACCCAAATTCGAGCATGAAGTCATGGCTTCGCAGCCAACGCCAATCTTGTTTGATACCATAAAATGAAAAAGACTTGTCGTCTTTAACGCTTAGATCGATTTCATAAGGGTCACTTTGCCCGCCTTTACGTTGTTCTTCAACTTTACCCACGGATAGCATGGTTTGCGAAGACAATGCATCATGCCAATGTGACGTTAAACGTGACCACAGATATTGGCTCGCATAATTGCCGGTAATTTTTTCTTTTACGTAGTATTTTTCAAAGCCATTCCATTCGTCAAAGTTATCATCAAGTATTTCATCATCGTACGCATACAGTAGGTTTGTCGATAGTGTGTGTGAGTCGTTGAGCTCATAACTGAGTTTGGCATATAGGTCGGCGTAGATGGGCTCAAATTTACTGGTCTCATCATCCATGGCTTTGAGGATCATGTCCAAGTAGCCTCGTCGTGCCGACACTAACCAGTGGCCTTTTTGTGATTCAAAGCTTCCTTGAGCAGCTGCGCGAGCGTTGATAAAGCTTGCTCCGACACTGTATTTGGTTTGCGCTTGTGGCTGCACCGACTGAATATCTAGTACACCGCTGAGCCTATTACCGTAACGTGCAGAAAACCCCCCAGTGTACAGATTGATTTGCTCAGCATTCTCCGTATCAATGATGCTAAAGGCGCTATTAAAACTTTTCATATGAAAAGGACGGTATAGTTCCTGTCCATCAAGCAATACCAGCACTTCGTTTTTTTGGCCACCACGCACATAAAAGTTTGCTGAATAGTCCCCGGCACTTACGCCTGGCAAAGCAGGCATTAGCCGAAAAACGTCATCCGCAATATGTGGCGTTTGTGCGATGGCTTCTTTGCTCAATTGGTGTAGCGCAGAGCCATTATTTTTCATCAGAGCGTAACGGCTAGCGCCAACCTCTATGTGTTCAATGCTAGTTTGCTCTTGCGCAACAGTGCTACCTAAAACAGACCCGCTAAGCGCAATCGTTATGTGACAATATAGACGCATTTTGTTCATGGTAGCTCCAAATAATGTACGGGTAGTTTTGCAAATTCGTTCGCCATTTCATTGAGTTGTTGCTGGCTTAGCCAGTGGCCCCCAATGACAACGCCGATACGTTGTTTAATGTTGTGGATGTCATCGAGCGGGTTTTGTTTAAATAACACCAAATCTGCGAGGTAATTTTCCTTGATAATGCCTCTGTCTTGAGGTCTGTGGGTGATGTTCGCTATCACACTTGCTGGTACTGAAGTTGCTGCGGCTAATGCTTGCTTGGGAGTCAAGCCGGCTTCTACCATTAGTTCCATATCTCGGTGTACTAATTCAGGAATTGAACCCGCATCACCAGTATCTGATCCCACTTGTACAGCAACACCTTCCTCGACAAGTGTTTTTACAATCATTAATGCGATATTGTGTAGTGTGGGATCGATATTTGGGTCGCGCTCTTCTTGCTGCCAAGCATCAAGAATGGGTTGTGGGATGATGTTATAGCTGTCGCTACTATAAATATCTTCCCCTAGATCCCATCGGGTAACGACTTCATCCGTTGACCAGTTAAATACCAAAGAGATGTTGTTTTTACTCATGGTTGTTGCGACCCAATCAATGTAGGTCTCATCATCCATTTCCTCAGGTGCTATTGCTCTGCCCTCGATGATCTCGGACAGGTGTGCGATTTCATTATGATTCTCTAGCACCAGTGCCATGGGAGCGTCAGGAATATGGCCTGCGAGAAATAGCTTATTGGCTTTTGCTGCTTCACTTATCTGTGTATAAATTTGCTCAGTGACGCCGGAGTAAACTTTAATGAAGTCATAACCAATCTCCCGATGTTTCGCTACTTCTCGTTTTGCCTCTTCGGGGGTTTTTGGCCAAGTAAGTGATAACTTACCTAAAAACTCTTGCGAGAATTGTTCATGTGGGACGCCCAAAAATGGTGACTCAGTTTCGTATAAAGAGATAATCGGTCCGCTACTGATGATCCGTGTTCCAAGCCATTGTTTGGTATTTACCTTGTCTCGCCACTCAAGCTCATTTGGTGTCCCTGAGTAACTTCTTATGGTTGTGATACCTTGTTGTAAAAAAATAGACATCTGGGCGGGGGATGTGTGGATTTCGACAATATTGGATGACGCGCCGGGTTCATGTCTTAAGTGAACATGAGAATCGATGAGCCCAGGGGCTAGGTATCCTCCTTTGGCGTCAATGACCTTATCATCTGTAGCAAAAGCAATATTACTCGCTTCATCTATCTTAATGATCTTATCTGCGATAACCACAACACGTTGGTTGGTAAGCACATCGGGTTGACTCCCATCCATAGTAATGACATTGACATTATCAATGATTAGTCGTTTTGGATGCTGAGGTGGGGCTAGTCCCGTTTGTATTTTTTTTGGGGATGAAACGGAGTTCGTGGTTTGTTCAACTTTATTGTTGAACTCTTTACCACACGCCGCGATAAGCATGAGCGTAAATGCGAGCACACTGATGAAGCTATAATGAATAAATAAACGTCGAGACATAAGACCTCCTGAGTTTTGGCCGACGCTTTATTATGTGCATTACTCAGTGTGAAATCGTCCGTACTGATAGAATAGGACAAGGTTTAACCTTATGTAAATTAAGCTTATTTTTTTAACTGGCTATAGGAGGTGCTTTTCTATACTCGCTAGGGGTTTGTTGGGCGTATTTTTTAAACGCATTGTAAAATGCAGAGCGTGAGTTAAATCCGGTTTCAAGAGCAATATCTAGGACGGTTTTTTGTGGTTGTTGCAACAGTAGATGCTTAGCATCATTTATTCTTAGCATATTAATATAATCAAAAAAGTTTTTACCGCTAACTTGATTGATTGCTTGCGATAATTGATGTCTTGACCACCCTGTGGCTTGTGCGAGTTCATCAAGTGTAAGTGTTGGATTGATGTATAGTTGCTGCTGGCGAACTTGCTTGTCTAACTCTTGAAAAAGTTGTTTGGCAAGTTGCTCAGACAAGTTGGAGTTTGCGTAGCGAGTGTTGCTTGGTATTTGTGCACCTAGATGTAGTGGAGGGGCAGGGTTTGGCTGTTGGGGATAAAAAATTGCGGGTTGCTTAAGTGCGTAGTAAGTTATGGCGTAAACGCACAGGATCACCCCCATTTCAGACGGGTAAAAATGTCGCTCTTGTGCAAACCATGACAAGTGACACATTACGCCATCCCCAGAGTCAAAGCAAAGCCTTATATTAAGCTCTATGAGTTCATCAATAAGCCATAATACAAGCAGTACAGATATAAACTTACTTAGCCACATGAGCCAAGATAAGTTCACTTTTTCTAAATAAGAAAACTGGCTCTCAATATTAATTGTATGGCGTTTCAAAATTCGAAAAATGAGCAATAAGTAACAGGTGATTTGAAGTAAACTAAAGGCAGGAATAACGGTATCAACTAAAAACTCAAATTGCTCATTGATAGCGCCTAACTCAGTGTGCGGTGAGATAAACTGTATTTTCATAGCTGAGCTTTGCAGCAAAAACTCTATACTCAGCAGGGCAATAACTGCACTTGGAAGAAAGTGTAGCCAATATTTTTGGCTCGCTTCTTGTGCGGTTAGCTTAAGGGCATAAAGGTAAAGCAAAGGCCCCAAAGCGGGTATTAACCACTCATGAACGCCAATTAGGTGCGGGTATACGTATAAAAGGCCCGCGGTATCAATAAAAATTGATAACAAAACGAGGGCAAAAGTATTGGTAAAAAGGCCAATGTAGCGGTTGGCTGGATTTTTAGCGCTTTGCTTAAATAAAAAAATACTCAGGATCAACGCATGCAAGCTACCGAGTAGTAATACTGTTTGTTCTAAAAATACAGCCATGAAAGGTGCCTATACGAGAGGTTAGGTCTTGGAAGTCCGCTTTCCTTTTTTAGAGACTTTAAGCGTTTTCAACGCTTCAATCAACAGCACCTAAATTTAAATCGTCACCGGGAGCTTAAAATACCTGACATACCTCATCTGCCTTACAGGTGATCACACTCACATTTTGGTAGCCAAGTCGTGTCAGTTGTTCAGCTGAAAACACTGCTCGGCCGCCTGCTGCGCAATGCACATAGATAGGACGTTGAGGATCTTTTTCTAAGTCGGGTAACTTGAATTCGAGTAGTCCCCTGGGAATATTGACCGCCGTGGGGGCAGATTTTGCCTCAAACTCAGCAGGTTCACGTACGTCTATCAATAACCCTTGGTTTTGGTCGATTTCTGCTTTTGCTTGTTGCGCCGTAATGCATCGTTGGTTGGGTCGAACAATTTTTAGTAGATCTTGAGCTGTGGTTAGCATGTTTATTCCTTTACTCCGAGCTTTTTAAGTAACGTGATCATTGGACACCAGTTAGTAAATGCGGATTGCATTAAGTTAACGGCAATAAAAACACTAAGCCATATCCAATGAGCGTGAACAAATTCGGTTAGTGCCAATGATAACAGTAGCATCATACCTGCAATTAATCTCAGCATCGCGTTTAGTTTCATGATCAGTACTCACTTAATATTAGTTACCACTAATATTAGACATTGCTAATGTATCTGTCTATACTTTGCACAAATTAATTTTTGTTCGGTAGTGGCAATGGACTTTGAAGCAATGGCGCACAATGCAGAGCAAGCAGAAGCGCTTTTAAAAATGATGGCAAATAAAAACCGCTTAATGATTTTATGTAGTTTATTAGAGCAAGAGATGAGTGTCAGCGCGTTAAATGATGCTGTGCCCTTGGCGCAGTCAGCTTTGTCTCAACATCTCGCCAGTTTAAGAAAAGCTAACATAGTCACAACAAGGCGAGATGGGCAAACTATTTACTACCGGGTAATCGACAAAAAAGTGCAGGCAATTTTGCAGCAGCTTTATCAGTTATTTTGCGCTCAGTAAGGTCGATACTCATGACACTTTTTAATAAGGTTTTAGCAAGCAGTCTGTCAGGTCGACTACCCGTGTTTGTGCTATTTGTGGCGTTAATTATGGGTATGTTTGCGCTGCAGTTTACGCCTCGTGAAGAAGAGCCACAAATCGTTGTGCCCATGTTGGATATCAAGGTGAGTTCTCCAAATTTGAGTGCGCCGGAGGTGGCGCGCTTAGTGACTGAACCCCTTGAGAAGCTGCTGCAACAGATCCCCGGTGTCGAGCATATTTACTCAACAACCAATGCCGGTGGTACGGTGGTAACACTGCGTTTTCATGTGGGCGAGAATCGTGAGCAAGCAATTCTCAACACCTATACAAAGTTGTATGCAAATCAGCACAATATGGCGCAAGTTGTTGCTAATTGGCAGATCCAACCTATTGAAGTTGATGATGTGCCGATCTTGATGTTAGGGCTGTATAGCAAAAATGCTGAACAGTACTCAGATTACGAGTTAACGCGTTTTGCACAAGAAATATCAACGCAACTACAAAAAGTACCCAACACCAGTGAAGTTAAAGTGATCTCTGGGCGAAAAAGACAGCTCAGTGTGCATTTAGATGCCACGGCACTGGCTGCGCACCAAACCACGCCTTTGGATGTACTTATGGCAATACAGGCCAGTAACCAATTACAAGGAGTGGGCAACATACTCGCACAAGGGCAAGAGATTGTACTGGAGTCGGGTGATGTGCTACGTGATGCACAACAGATAGCTCTACTCACTGTCAATGTGCTTGATGCTCAACAAGTGTTACTTAAAGATGTTGCAACAGTCGTTGATGGCCCAGCAGAGCCTGAGTCTTATCAATGGCTTGCCATTAATGAGCAGCAGCAAAGCGTACCTTTGGTGACTGTTAGCGTGGCAAAACAGCGCGGCAGCAATGCGGTGGATGTAGCACAACAAAGTTTAATACTAATGAATGAACTGAAACAGCGCATTTTACCTGATGATATTGAAGTAAAAGTGCTGCGCAATTACGGTCAAACAGCAGATGCCAAAGTCAATGACTTAACCGCAAGCTTAAGCTTTGCTGTGTTGACCGTGGTTATCTTTGTTGGGGTGTTTTTAGGCTGGCGACCAGCTATTGTCGTGGGGTTGGCTGTACCTATTTGTTATGGCATTACGCTCGGGTTAGACTTTGCGTTTGGCTATACTATCAACCGGGTTACGCTGTTTGCGCTTATTTTGTCGTTGGGATTACTGGTTGATGATCCCATCACAGGGGTAGAAAACATAAGTCGTTTTCTGGCCGCACGTAAAAGTAATGATAAAGCACACACTCGCCAACAAGTGGTGTCGGCGATGTCAGAAATAAAAGTCGCCTTATTGATGTCAACATTAACAATCAGTGTGGCGTTTTTACCTTTGGCTTATATTACAGGCATGATGGGACCATATATGGCACCAATGGCATTTAACGTCCCAGTGAGTGTTATGGCATCGACGCTAGTCGCGTTTATGGTGACCCCTTGGCTTGCAAAAATGCTCCTTCATAATCACCCAATCAATTTACAAAACCAACATCAGGGAAGTTCCCTTTATAGCCGAATATTAACGCCTTTATTGTCGAATGCGAAACGCACTAAGGTGCTACTTTGGGCAACCTTTGCTTTATTTGTTGTGAGTGTTAGCTTACCTATATTTCGAGCTGTACCGTTAAAACTGCTACCTTTTGACAACAAAAACGAAGTGCAGGTTCTGATTGACTTACCAGAGGGCAGTACGCTTGAGCAAACCGCACAGCTAACTCGACAAGTACAGCAACAAGTGTGGCAGCTCAATGAAGTCACTGCGATTGCCGCGTATGTTGGCAAACCCTCTAGTATGGACTTTAATGCCATGGTGCGAGGTTATTATCGTCGCGAAGCTGCTCATTTAGCAGACTTACGCGTGCTGTTGTTAGACAAGACACAGCGTGCCCATCAATCTCATGCGGTGGTGTTGCGTTTGCGCAAGGCGCTTGCGCAATTTAACCACTCGGGTGTGAAAGTCAAAGTGGTCGAGGTGCCACCTGGTCCTCCTGTTCTGAGTACTTTAGTTGCGCAAGTTTATGCTGAGCCTTTTGTGTCGAGTGAAACACATCGCCAAGCTGCCAATGTATTGATGGCGCGTCTTTCGTCAGAGCCTCATGTCGTAGAAGTGGATAGCACACTTGCAGCATCAACGCACATAGCGCGGTTTGTCGTTGATAAAGGCAAAGCTGCGCTGTCGGGCATATCAACGGAAGATATTAATCAATCACTCAGAATTGCCAGCGGTGGCGTAGATTCGGGTTTGCTTTATTTGGCCAATGAGTCTGAGCCAGTCACAATAAATTTGCGTCTGCCTTATGCGGTACGCCATCAACAACAAAATTTAGATGCGTTACAGGTGCGTGGTCAAATGGCACTGAGCAAAGTGGGTAATGAGTATGGGCTTGATAGCGCGACACGGCCTCTGGTTGCGCTCTCAGAGTTAGGGCAATGGCAAACAATACCGGCTCCTCAACCCATTATTCGTAAAGACTTACAAAATGTCATTTATGTAACTGCTGAGTTGAATGGGCGAACACCTGCTGAGGTAATTGCGGACATTGTTGCCGATGAAAACGCCGAGTCTTTTAAACCAGTTAGTTGGCAGCAGCGCAGCTTTATTGAAAATGGTGGTACACAAGCGTGGCAACTTCCAGAGGGTACTTCATATACCTTTAGTGGTGAGGGGGAGTGGCGTATTACGGTTGATGTGTTTCGTGACATGGGTATCGCATTTGCGTTTGCGCTGTTGGCTATTTTTGGGATTTTGAGAATACAAACCGCTTCTAGCGCATTGTCATTGATCATCATGTCGGCTATTCCGCTAACCATGATAGGGATCATGCCGGGTTTTGGGTTGTTGAACCAGTTTGGGGAGCGTGCAATTGCAGGGGCGCCTGAGCCTATATTGTTTACTGCAACAGCGATGATAGGAATGATTGCGTTAGCGGGCATTGTGGTGCGTAACTCGCTCATTTTAGTTGAGTTTATTAATCAAGCTAGATCTGAGGGCGTAGAGTTAAAACAAGCACTTATCCAAGCTGGTGAAGTCCGTATGAGGCCTGTGCTACTAACAGCAGGTACAACGTTACTGGGTAATTTAGTGATTATTCTTGACCCCGTATTTAGTGGTCTGGCTTTGGCAATCATTTTTGGCATTATTGCATCAACCATTTTTTCATTGTTGGTCGTGCCGTTGGTTTATTTTTTAGTATTCAGACATACAGAGGACAGCCGTGATGTTATTAACTCATAACCTAGTTAAGAAAATGGCCTTACCATCATTGGCGCTGGTATTGTTACTGATCGTGGTCGCCTATTTAGCTGGGGTCTTTAATGATGTTGAGCCCGAGGGAGTAAAAAGTCAGCCAGTTGAGTATCAAGGTGAGCTGTATCGAGTGGGTGAAAAACAAGTTTCGCACCATGAAATTGTCAATGCGAATGTGATTGCAAAGGAAAATACCCTTGTGTCGAGTCGCCTGCTTGCACAACTGAAAACTTTGCAAGTGAGAGCCGGTCAGAGTGTTAAAGCAGGGCAATTATTAGCAACCATTGATGATGCTGATTTACAAGCGAGAGTCTCTCAGGCCAAAGCGCAGCAAGATGCAATCGCAGTGCAGTTGCAGCAAGCTAAAAAACAGTTGGCACGAAATGAGTCTTTGCAAGCGCAAGGGTTGGTTGCCGTTAATATGGTCGACGAATGGCGTACTAAGGTTGATGAACTTGTCGCTCAAGAGTTGGCCTTGTCTGAGCAGCTCGAAGGTGCCAAGGTGGCGCTCAGTGATAGTAAAATTTTGTCGCCCATAAATGGCACTGTTGTTCAGCGTCTGCAGGAGCCTGGGGCTATGTTGACGCCAGGGACGGCTATTGTATCTTTGTACAACCCAGCGCAGCTACAAGTATCTGCACCGGTGCGGGAGCAACAGGCGAGCCAACTGATGTTAGAGGATGATTTAAAGATACATATCCCAGCCAGTGGTGTGACCCAATACGCGAAAGTCAGTGAAATCGTGCCCGTGGTAGATAGTAATGCACGCCGTTTTATGGTCAAACTCGATATTGAATTAGCGCAAAATGTTAAACCTGGGATGTATGCACAACTGTATTTACCGCCGATTGAGCATAAACTGGTGGTGATCCCCAATCAGTATGTTAAACGCTACGGTCAGTTGACGATGGTGGAAGTGGTAGAAAATGGGCATGTTCAACGTCGTTTTGTGCGATTAGGCGCGTTGCTAGACAACGCTCTAGAAGGAGAAGTCGTGGTGCTTTCAGGGCTCAGTGCAGGAGAAATGTTGGCAGTGCATTAGCTGCCAACATAACGGCCGTATTTGCTTATAAAAAAGAAGCGATGTCGTCAAACGGTTTCTTTACCAGCGCGTGCTCTGGCACAGTGGCATCATCACTTGGGTAACCTGCGATAAGCAGCATATAAGGACGTTCATTGTCTTTATCACGGCCGCAAATATCGGTTAAAAAGCTCATTGGCTTAGGGGTGTGGGTTAAAGTAGCAAGCCCAGCATGGTGTAACGCTTGAATTAAAAAGCCCGTGGCGATGCCCACAGATTCGTGAACATAGTAGTTGGTATTTTTATCTTCTGTGTGTATGCCCCCTTTTTTCTGACTAAAAATAGCGATCAGCCAAGGTGCATGTTCAAGGTAAGGTTTGTTTGCATCTGTGCCTAGTGGTTTTAGCGCATCTAGCCATTCATCTCCCGCGCGGCCTTGATAAAATGAGCGTTCTAAATCTTCAGCGGCTTCACGAATTTTCTTTTTAACATCTGCGCTGTGTATTGCTACAAAATGCCAAGGCTGGTGGTTGGCACCACTGGGCGCACTTGCGGCCGCTTTAATACAAGCTTCGATGATCTCTTTAGGTACAGGGCGGCTGCTGAAGCTGCGAATGGTGTGACGTCGCTGGTATTCCTTTAAGTTTTCTTGGGCGCGTTGCAGCATGTCTGCTTGAGGATATTCAATAAAGTCATTCAACGGCACATTGTTATGATTTTGCATAATGTAAATCCATGATTATTTTCGTTTGTTAGAAGAGTTGTTGTCAGCCATTTCTGCTCTAGGGCTTCGAATGCGACGAGTTCACTGTTATGTTGACGCTTTCAAGAGTATGAGCGAGCAATGGCAGCGTCAACACACGAATCGTTATATCTAAGAACAGGGCAAAGTGATAATTAGATTTCTTCATGATGGTCTTTGCGAAGAGTATGAAAATTTACATATCTTTCGATTTATTGTTGCAAAAATGGCTATATAAATCAGGCTATCGCTCAAGCTGAACAGATAAAAGATCATAATTGTTTTAATATCTGTTCATTTAGCTTTTGTTTTTACTGCACATTTTAACGAGTGTTTAAATCAGTAACTTAATAAAAATAAAGCTATCACCTCGGTAAAAAATTAAAGAAACCAGCTAGTTATGCACGATGAAAATTTTTTGTGTGAATTGATATTTAATAATATGTTGCTTAAATTTTAATTTCACATCGGTGTAAGTGCGAACGCATGGTAAATGGACAGAGTTAAAAAGGGACTTTTATGGATATTTTCAGCGAATTACAAGACGCTTGTTCGGCTAAAGAGGTAATAGAGTTAATCGCAATGAGTGACGGGTACAGCTGCGCTCAAGATCAAAACCGGCTCGTACTTAAAGACACCATAGCTCATAGACTGGTTCTTTATAAAGGTGCTAATTGTTTTGGTGCAACATTGTGTAATTCGGCACCCCATTCGGTGTGTGTTTTACAGGGTACTTTAAGGCTTAAAACAATACCTATTATGCAAGTACATCTCAAAAGTGGTGGGCCTAGCAACTTTATTGCCAGCGGAGCAATGCGTTTATCGAGTTTAAGTGCTGGGGATGCACAACAACTCAACACATTGGAAGTCTTTGATTTTCAGGCATCGCATGACGCTCATTGGCTGGTATTGTACGATAAATCGGTATCGCATTACCAAAGTGCAAAGCTATGCGCCGTAACCTTTAGGCCTGTTAGTTCCTCATTACTTGATAGTGGTAACCTAAAAATAGTGAAATCAATTCAGCACTTGTCGAGTGCAACGTGTGAAGAGAGCTTTCAAGCACTATTAAAGTTATGTGAAAGTGATATCGAAGCGATCGCTTGGCAAGCAATAGAGGGCGTTTATCTTAGAGATAGATATAAGGCTGCGCAATTGGTCAGCGAATATCAATTATCACATAGTTGTGAGTTGATCCGTCACCGAGTGGCATCGATACCCTTTTAAACTGTGGGACAGCTTATCAACGTCAAAATACCAAATAGTTGCATGAAATTAATACATATTTTTATCTAAGTGTGTCGTTAATAGTCGCGAAAGTTTATGGTAATGATTTAAGATAGGTAATACTAACGTGGCTGTAATGGAGATATTATGTATCAGCATCATTGGGTAGGCACAGAGCAAGAGAAGCTGCCAGTTGGTAAAATCGTGTGTGTTGGTCGCAATTACGTTGAGCATGCACAAGAGCTAAATAACCCCATCCCTTGTGAACCTTTGATATTTATGAAGCCAAGCACTTGTTATCAACACTTCGAAGGTAGAATAGAGCTAGATAGGTCGCTTGGTGAACATCATTATGAAGCGGAATTGGCGTTGCTCGTTGGTGAGCAGATAGATAAACACCATCTCCAACCTTTGAGTGCAATTAAAGGTATTGGTTTAGCGCTAGATTTAACGCTACGAGATGAGCAAACAAAGTTAAAAAACCAAGGTCATCCATGGGAGCGGGCTAAGGCATATGATGGGAGTTGCCCTATCACACCGTTTACTGCGGTGAGTGCGGTAGCTGAGCTCGAGAACCTCGAATTTCAATTTTGGCAGAATGATCAGCTAGTACAGTATGGTCAAACTAACTTAATGATTTTCTCGTTTGAAAAGTTAGTTAAAAGTATTACCCAGTTTTGCACACTGTTACCGGGGGATGTTATTTTGACTGGTACGCCAAAAGGGGTAGGAAAATTAGAAGATAACGCTTATCTGAGTTTGCAGCTTAATGATGCCCCTAAATTTGATGCACACCTGACGCTGCGATAATTCGTCATTGGTTACCATAGGAAAATAAATGAAAATTAAACCATTAGGCACGCCTTTTTCGAAAGCAACTTGCAAAATATTATTATGTGGTGGGGGAGAGCTGGGTAAAGAGGTGGTGATAGAATTTAAGCGCCTCGGTTGTGAAGTCGTGGTGCTTGACCGCTATGAGCATGCGCCCGCTATGCAAGTTGCTGATAAAAGTTATGTGTTGTCTATGCTCGATGGGGAGCGTTTAGCGCAAATAATTAAACAAGAGCAACCCGATTACATCGTGCCAGAAATTGAAGCGATTGCGACTGACACACTAGTAGAGCTAGAGCAACAAGGTTACACCGTAGTGCCTAGCGCAAAAGCTGCGCAATTGACCATGAACCGTGAGGGTATCCGTTGCTTGGCCGCTGAAGAGCTTGGCCTTGCCACATCGCCTTATCAGTTTGTAGATACTTTAGAGGACTTTAAGCAAGCCGTTACTGAAATTGGTATGCCCTGTGTGGTTAAGCCCATTATGAGTTCATCGGGCAAAGGGCAAAGTGTTGTAAAGTCGCCACAAGATATTGCATCTGCTTGGCAATATGCCCAAGAGGGAGGCCGAGCTGGGCAAGGGCGGGTGATTGTGGAAGGGTTTGTAGATTTTGATTATGAGATCACCTTACTCACCATACGTCACATCAATGGCACCAGCTTTTGTGAACCGATTGGACATGTGCAAGAAAACGGTGACTATCAGCAAAGTTGGCAGCCTCAACAAATGAGTGAGTTGGCTTTGGCGCGCAGCAAAGAGATTGCTAGTAAAGTAACCGAAGCGCTCGGTGGTAGAGGGTTATTTGGGGTTGAGTTATTTATTAAAGGCGACGAAGTCTATTTTAGTGAAGTCTCTCCTCGACCTCACGATACTGGCATGGTGACTTTAACGTCGCAAGACTTAAGTGAGTTTGCGCTGCATGTTAGAGCAATTTTAGGATTACCTATCCCTAACATTCACTTTCATGGCCCTTCGGCATCAAGTGTGGTGCTGGTGAGTGGAGCGTCACAGCAGCTACTATTCAATGGTGTGCAAGAGGCATTGGCAATGCCCGATACGGACCTACGTTTATTTGGCAAGCCAGAAGTGTCAGGCACACGCCGTATGGGAGTGGCGCTTGCCAGAGCGCCATCGGTCGAGCAAGCGGTGAGTAAAGCAAAACAGGTAGCTAGCAGTGTAAAGGTCGTACTATGATGCAAAACCCCAATAGAGTGATAGCGCCGTTAGTCATGGGCTTTTGGCGTTTGATGGATTGGCAATGGTCAAAGCAACAATGCTTAGCATATTTACAGCACTGTATAGAGCTTGGGGTGACCGACACTGATCATGCTGATATTTATGGCGAATATGAGTGTGAAGCTGCGTTTGGTGAAGCGTTAAAGCTTGCCCCGCAAGTGCGAGAGCAAATTAAAATCATCACTAAATGCGGTATTCGTCCTGCGTTCGCTAAAAAAGGCTTAGTGGGCAAGGCAAATCACTATGATTCAAGTAAAGCGCACATCATTGCCTCGGCCCAGCAAAGTTTAAGAAATTTTAATACTGACAGGCTCGATGTACTGCTTATCCATCGTCCAGATTACTTGATGGATGCAGACGAAGTGGCACAGGCATTCACGCAACTCAAGCAGCAAGGCGATGTGTTGCATTTTGGGGTATCAAACTTCACCCCATCACAAGTTCAGTTACTGCAATCTCGCTTAGACTTTGAGCTTGTGACTAATCAAATTGAGTGCTCGGTTTATCAAATGAAAGCGCTGGACGATGGTACGCTCGATCAATGTCAGCAACTATCAATGCCACCTATGCTGTGGTCGCCATTGGCGGGCGGTAAATTGTTTAGCGGTCAAGATGATAAGGCAAAGCGCTTATTTGCAACGCTTACGCAGGTGGCCGAAGAACTTGCAGTTGATGCTATCGACCAAGTCGCTTATGCCTGGCTTAATATGTTGCCCTCGCAGCCGTCGATTGTGCTAGGCACCAGTAACATCAAACGGGTTGAATCTGCAATTGCAGCAAGCAAACTGAGCTTAACACGTGAGCAGTGGTATCGTATCTGGCAAGCGTCTACAGGGCACAGTGTACCGTAATTGACAATCATGAAATGATAAAAGGGCCTTTCGGCCCTTGAGTTTTGCAGCAAGTATCAAAAAAGTGACAGTTACAGCGCAAAGTCTACGCTGTAACTGACAAACGCTTTAACATCGTCATTGGCATCTAGGTCGGTTTTAACGAGACCAAGGGTAAACCCGTCTTTAGCTATGCTTACTCCATAATCCATATAGCTATCGTCTTCGCCAGTCCACTCTTTGATGGTGTCGCCGCTTGAGCGGCCAATATGTAATGCAAGTTCGCTATCGTTAAGGATCGTAAAGCTAGCGTTAAGCTCTAAATACAACATATCTTCTTCAGAACTTGAATCGTTTTGGGCGTGCGTCAGGTAACTGGCTTTAGCGCTAAGCCATTCCCAACTTACTGAGCCATACAGCTCACCAAAGTCGCTAGAGCCTGGTGCGTCTGGATAGGCGTAATAAATGTAGCCAACATCGTAGCCAAGCCCTTGTGTTTCGCCACTAAAGCCCGCGTAAAAATCCATTTCGTAACTGGTTTGGTCGCCAAAATCGACATTTGATACCCAAGTGCCGGCATAGAAGCCGTTATCTGAACTGTAATCAATTCCTCCAGAGAGTGCCGCGCCATCATCGGTTTGCGTGACACCACGCCAAAAGTAGTTCGAGCTGGCCGCAACGTTAGCGCTTACCTCTGCAAATGTGTTAAATGAGGTAGCGGTAAGACAGGCAAGAGCCAATAAAGAAGCTGTTTTTTTCATTATATTTCCTTAGAGCACTGAGTTGGAAATAGATAGAGCAACGCATACGCCAATTTTGAAAAAAACAAAATTATTTGTTTAACGCAATGATTATTATGAATTTAATTAAAGTTGATGGAAAAGAAGTATGCCGTTCAGTGCGCGCGAGTGCACTCAAGTGGTGCGTGTTGAATGAAATTTGCACATGTACCTAGCAAGCGACATGTGCAAATTATCTGTGTTAGAGGGGCTTAGCCAAAAATGGTGCGCATCAATGAGATGGTTTCATCTACGCTACGGCCTTTTTCTACTTCAGCCACAATTGAGTCACGCTTAGCGCGAATATGCTCGGGGATAGACTCATCACTTAAGGCTCTATCTACTAATACCTCTGCTGACTCTTTACCACGACGAACGGTCTTTTTGCCGCCACTGCTGGTGGTGCGCTTAGGTTTATTGAGTAACTTTAAATAGTTTGAGCCCTCTGCGGTGTCTTTGTCTGCATAGTAAAACCAACAAGGTAGCAACGCTTTAATATCTGCAAGCTGTTGTTCAAATTCATTCGCTGGGGTTGGCATTTTAAACCAAGGCATGGCGTGTACGGTTAGCACAATATCTTGCCAGTAGCGTTCAAAGTCACGGTTATTCAGTTTGGTAATGCCAAATGCTGAGCACAACGCATCGAGCTTTGAGCCACTAATCGGTGTGAACACATCAGGGCGACGCATTGCCAACAATCGTGTGGCTGGGGCTAGTGTTGGCTTTTCATCGCTGCCATTAAATGCCAGCAAGTAGGCAACCACAAATTGTTGGTAGTTTTGCTCGCTTACTTCTCCCTCAACAGGAATGTGGGCCAGCGCTTCATCAAATGCACCCGGTAAGTCGGCCAATAACTGATGAAAACCTTTGGCGTTTTTAGTTGAGCTAAACCACTCCACGTCAAAGTTATATACACTGGTATCGAGCGATGCGCCATGTTTACCACTAAAGGCGAGCCTGTCTTCAACAATCATCTCTTTAAGTGGTGTTGCACGTTTGTCTGCTAAGTAAGTGATAAGCTTAAGTTGCTCATCAATGGCCAATGCATCACGGTGTTGCTCAACAAATGCAACTAATACGGGCCAAGGGGTGATACGCAGCGTTTTAAGTTGTAAAAAGCTAATGGCCGAGATGAGTTGATCTTGCAGCTTTTTAACAGTGGGTAGTTGATGGTTATCAAGCAAATCAAAATTCAGTCGGTTTTTTGCGACATCTAATAACTCGTAGCACCAAAGTAAAAAGTCTTCAGGGTGGTTCTCTACCTTCACCGCCATTAGGTTTAAACTGATCTCTGTCGCTTGCTTTAAAATATTTTGGTAAATCTGACTTTCTTGTTCACCCAGAGCCATTTTTGACGGGGAAATGAGCAACTTCTTCATGCTGGTTTGAGTCTCCACACACTTGCTTAAAAATTCATCTACTAAGTTTAGCCAATGTCAGTTAAATCTGACAAGGGCGGGCGATCATACCGAAGAATGACGAACTTACAATCCAATAAACCGATATTTACGCAGATTGACTGCAAACACGTGGCTGTGAGAATAATTTTTACTGTGATCATCGCCATTAGGCATGAATTTAGTTATCAGCAGCGCTACTATAGTTGTAATGGCTTCAGTTATCAGTAATTAAGGAACGTTATGAAAACCGCAATTAAGGTATTAGGTGCAACGATACTTGTTTTATTGGGGGTGGTCGTTGCCGCTCCTTTTCTAATTCCGACCGAGCGCATTGTCAGTGAGCTATCTGAGCAAGTCGAGCTCAACACGGGTCGTAAATTTCAGGTATTAGGGCACAGTGAGTTGTCGGTGCTACCAAGTTTAAAAATAGAACTGAACGATGTGCATTTTGCCAATATGTCATCGGGTAGCCGCGACAATATGGTAAGCATGCAGGCGCTAGAAGTGCACATTCCATGGTTATCTATATTGGGCGGAGAAGCTAAGCTTGAGAAATTTGTTATTCGCCAGCCCGACATATTGTTAGAGACTGATCAACAAGGGGTGCCAAATTGGCAAATATTGCCTACCGCGAATAACACTGATAAACAATCAACATCAAGCGAAGGTAGCACATCTTTACCAGAGAACTTTGATGTGAAGTTAGGTGAAGTGGCAATTTATGGTGGTACATTTACTTATAAAGATGGGCAAACCAAAGCACAGCACCAATTAAGTGATATTGAGGTGACGGTGCAGCTGCCATCATTGCGTGAAACGCTGGCTATTGCAGGCTCTATCACCTATCAGCAACAAGTATTTGAGCTGAGCACCACATTGGCAACGCCGGCTAAGTTGATTGGCGGCGATACCTTTAGCGTGACACAAGCGCTTAACTCTGCGCTCGTTAATATGAACTTTACGGGCAAAGTGGCGCAAGGGGGTAAAGATATTCAAGGTGAGCTTACCCTTAAAGGTGACTCAGTAAAAGCCATTGCACAGTGGCAAGACGTTGACCTTAAAGCCAAAGACAATGCCTTTAACCAATTTGAAGTAAGTGGTGCGATGCATATGAGCGGGCAAACTTTTACCCTTAAAACACTCACCGCCAAATTGGATGAACTGGCTATTAAGGGCCAAAGTACACTAGAGCTTGGCAAGCGCCTCAATGTACAAGCCAATGTTGATTTAGGTATGTTGGACTTAAACCCCTACCTGCCAGAGCCGGTAAAGCAAGCAGAAGCACCCAAAGAGCAACAAGAAACACAACCTATTGTTTGGGACGATACAGCCATTGATTTGTCGGCCCTGAACTCGCTTGATGCCAATGTAGTGGTGCGCTCAACAGGCCTAAAAGCACGCGAGATAAAGTTAGGTGAAAACCAACTGTCGTTTAAGCTCAATAAAGGGGTGGCCAATATTGGGTTAGATAAATTTAATGCCTACGAAGGTAGCGGTAAGGGCGCGGTAAAAGTGGATGCCAGCCGTACACCGTATAAAATTAACACCCAATTTGCCTTAGATAGCATTAATGCAGAACCACTACTTACTGACGCAGTAGGCTTTGATAAGGTACTGGGCAAAGGCAGCATCAATTGGGATTTAACCACGCAAGGGCAAAGCCAAAAGAGTTTTGTGTCCGCCCTTGGTGGCAAACTGGCGTTTAATTTAAAAGATGGTGGCGTAAAAGGCGCAAACATTGCTGAAATGACCCGCAAAGCCAAAGAAATGCTCAAAGGGGATTTTTCATCACTCAAAGAGGGATTAAATGCCGATTATAACCCGGAGCAAAAAACCGACTTTTCATCACTGACTGGCAGCTTTGTCTTTACTAATGGTGTTGGGCGCAACACGGACTTGTATTTGGCCAGTCCGCTAATTCGCATTACAGGCGAGGGCGATGTGGACTTACCACAAACCAATGTGAACTACCGCTTGGTCACGGGCATTGTCGATACCATCGAAGGCCAAGCCAGCACCGATGACAGCACAGGCTTTAAAGTACCCCTGCGCATTAAAGGCCCCTTCCATAAAGTGGATGTGAATATTGACGTGAGTGGTGCGGCGAAAGACAAAGCCAAAGACAAGCTCAAAGACAAGTTAAAAGATAAATTAAAGGGCTTGTTTGGCGGGTAGCGCTTAATTTTATAAAGGCTGCGACCTACGAGCAGCCTTTATATTTTAATTGGAAGGTGCTTATCCTGGTTGCGTACTGCCAATCACCACTTGCGGGCAAATATCCACTAAATCATCACGACTGCCACCGCGCCTCTTAACAAGGTTTAGATTCATGCTCACGCCACCTTTGACTGTGTCAAGTAAGTGAGTAGGGATTGTTTGCGGGTTTGAAGTTTTGTTTTTCATTATTTTTCCTTTTGGGCTTTATTTATTCCTAAAGCGAATATCCCTTTGGGGCGATATTAGCTACATTGTTTATAGCGTAGCGTTTATCACTTAGCAACCGTTGTTAGTCTTTAAAGCTTTATAAAAAAGATATGACAAGATGATGCGCTACTTTAATAAGCCAACCTTATATTCGAGGAAGCATAAAATGATCAAGCGAATTAAAAGCCCGCCATTATCGGGTGAGCATGTACGTCATGTGTTATTAAGCGCGAAACAGCTACATCATGTGACTGGTGGCGTTAGTGTTAAACAGCGCGGGCCGATTGAAGATATCTGTCCAAAACTTGGCACCGTGCGTCCGCCTAATATTGAAGATATTTGTCCAAGACTCGGCACCGTTCCTCCACCGACTTGATAATTGTTGTGTAAAACACATTAAACTCGCTGTAATTTGATGTAATCGTATTGACGCTGTTTATATGATTATATTAACTATGTCCTTAAAAACTAAACAAAGGAAACTCTCATGAGTCAAATTGATACGTATAACTTTACGGTGCAACCGAGCGCGACAGGTGAAGATTGGCAGATCACCCAAAATACAAACTCAAATGATGAAACGCTTAATATACAACTTAACAATGGTGATAAAGCTGTATTGATTTACACATTAGCGGCAGACTCTCAGCAAGCATGGCAGTTTACTGAAAACGGTACGCTATTTACCGAGGCGCAAGACAACTTAAATTACAATTTGTCGAGCCATGTATCGGCAGATGGTGTAGCGGTTACCGTGTCGATAGAAGCGGTAAACCTAGACCACACGTTGACGGAAGACGATATTAATAAGCTGATGAGCGAGTCGCAGGCAATGAGTTGTATCCTAGAGCCTTTGGGCGAAGCGACCATCGATTTTCGTTTAGTGGCTGAACAAAAGACCGATAGCAATAACCCACTTGAGCCAGTTAAGCGTTATTTTTCACAAGATCCTAAAGTGGTGATTGGTGGCATTCAACCAAAATAGTATAGCTCTTTTCTAGGTGAAAGCTGGAGCAGGCTTACAAAGGATATTTACATTATCCAAGCCTATTAATTGGATCAGTGTTGGTTTATGACTACAAAGTTTTTTAAACCAAGGTAGTGCGAAGAAGCTCTTACTCCAGCCTTCATTTATACTTGCCTCTATTGCCAGAAGAGCCGATTGAGACTCGCCCAAAATAGTCAATACCATAGCTTTTACAAACTTTAGGTCGTAATTACTAGGGTGCTCTAATTCGAGTTCGTTTATCAATCTTAAGGCAACAACCTGTTGTCCTGAATGAAGCAATGCTTGCGCCCTTACCAGTAATATGTCCGAGTTATCAGAGTCGTTGGTTAGATTGATAATTTTTTGATACAAATGCTTTGCTTGCGTTTCTTCACCTTTATAAATCAAGCTGTCGGCATAGTTGAGAATGTAGCTTACATTGTTAGAGCTCAGAGTATATGCTTTGTAAGCGTTTTTTGAAGATTGTTCATAGTCTCCGATTAAAGCTAGAGCGATGGAAAGGTTTGTTAAGGTTTTTGAGTCATTGGGTGTTTTTTTAAGCAACTGTCTGTAAGCCTTAATAGCTTTAACTGGGGAGTCGTTTAAAAGAGATATATCTGCGTAGGCCTGCAGAGCCCAATAATCATTGGGAGCTGAATTTATAACTAAATCTAAAAATGTTAGTGCCGAGGGGTAGTCGCCATTTAAGAGGTGAGTGATTGCAAGATTCCTAGTAGTATAAAGAGTTGGTCGTAGTCTATGTGCTTCAACCATATTCAGAAGAGCTTCCTTGTACTGCGCTCTCTCTCTATGATAGCTGGCTTTTATGCTATATAGCTCGTATGCATCTATAAAAGAGCTGTTTTCAAGCCCTTTAATCAAATTATCGGCTTCTTTCCAATTATTTAAAGACTGGTATACCAAAATATGATCGAGAGTATAATTCTGACTCCCTTTGTAGTTTTTAGGGGCGTTCTCTAAATCACTTAAGAAGTCCCATAAAACACTTTTATCAGAGTGTGCACGATCAGTTTCAATCACCACTCTTCGGTAAAAGCTGTATAGAGGTGTGAAGCTTGGAGATTGCTTCAAAAGTAACTGGACTTTGCGCAAGGTAGTTAAGAGATCTTGACTTCCTGTATTGTACGCATTTACGAGTTCTACATACTTATCAAAAAATGCGTCGTCCATCTCATTTAGGTCGTGTTTTTTAGAGAACAACCCACTGATATGACTTAGACTATTCCGATAGGTCTCACTAAAAAGATCTGCATCCACACTATAGCGCGTTGACTTAATCATAGTGGCATTGCTGCCATCTATTGCATTCAATACCACTTCACAAATCGGCCCACGACAAGAAAGCTCAGGTTCCAGCAAAATATTGGCACCCAGCGCTTTACCTAAACTTGCCAGCGACGTTTGTTCGCCCATCAATTTAATCGCGCTTTCTACTTCGGAGTTTGATACTTGCAAGGTGCTGCTATCTTGCAAAATAAAATTACTAATCGCATCGTCTAGGCCCAGTTTAACAATACGTTGTTGGGTATCCGTCAGTGACGAGTTTTCATCATATTTGATCGGTAGCGCGGCAATATAGGTTTTAGGTTTATTGATTTGCCAATACCAAATACCACTGCCAAGCAGGCCGATAAATAAAAATGCAAATGCAAATGCAAAAAGAGTCAGCAGTTTATTACGTTTGCTATTGGGATTACTGAGATTAAGCTCGCTTAGCTCTACGGTGGGGTCGCTGTTGTCATAAGTGACACCCATTAGCACTTGTTTTAAGTGCATCACCACTTCTTCGGCGCTATGGGGCCTTAAGTCTTTATCAAATTGCAGCAAACGTTCAATAAGCGTGATTAACGCACTAGGAAGTTCTATTAGTCCTCTAGCGGCATGTTGCAGTGGACTAAATTTAATTTGCTCGGCTATGGCTTGTTCATTGTTTGACTTGGCTTGGCCGCGATAAGGGTGATTGCCCGTGAGCAACTGATAGGCAAGCAAGCCAAATGAAAATAAGTCACTGCGTTGATCCAGTGGCTCTTCGCGTAGTTGCTCGGGCGACATTGAGACTAAGCTGCCAAAGCTCGACAGGGCTGAGAGTTCTTGCTCGCCTTTGAGCTGCGAAATACCAAAGTCGGCAATTTTCGCTTGCCCTTGTTTATTAATTAAGACATTGGCGGCTTTTAGGTCTAGGTGCAAAATATCTTGTTGATGTGCGGCGGTTAGGCCCTGTGCAATATCAATAAGAATCGACAGCTTTTGCTCTAAACTTAAATGCGCCTCTTTAACATGATTTGCCAAGGTTGTGCCTTGCACATATTCCATTTCCAGCACTAAGCAGTCGTCTATTTCTTGTACATTATATACCTGTACAATATTAGGGTGATTGAGCCTTGCCAGTAGCCGCGCCTCTTCCATTAAGGTTTGCGAGTGCGTTTTGCCATTATTCAAAACCTTAAGCGCGACCTTACGACCCAACTTGGCGTCGGTAGCTAAAAAAACGGTACTCATGCCCCCTTGTCCAATGGGCATAACGTTTTGATAATGGCGGCTTAGGTCTATCACTACTGAGCAAGTTCCAATATTTAATACCAACTTGTGAGTTTATAGCGATGTGGATTAGATGAGAACCGCTAATTTACACAAAAGTGTGATTTAATTTTATTCAATTGAAGCGCTTATATGGCTGTGATTAACTGAACATTCCAATTTTACGTTGTTTACAAGGAAGTGTGATGAGAAAAATAGCGATAATCGCATGGGTTATTTACTCAATACTCCATACAACGGGCTGCAACAGTGTAGAAGCCCAGTCAAATGCAGCAGAGCAAAACCCCGCGCCAGCTCAAACTATGGGGTGGCAGTATCCAAACGGCGCTCGCAATGCCATTAGTATTACCTTTGACGATGCACGAGAAAGCCAGGTTGATGTTGGTGTGCCCATTTTAGATAAATACAATGTTAAAGCGACCTTTTATGTGATGCCGGAGCCAGTGCAAGGGCGTTTAACGCAGTGGCAAACTGTTGCTGGGAATGGACATGAAATTGGAAACCATACTGCCAGTCACTTGTGCACAGGTAACTTTCAGTGGTTGCGAGCAATGAACAAGGGCTTAGAGCAAGTTGACTTGCAATGGTTGCGCGACGACATCACCAAAACCAACAATTATATAGAAAATAACTTGGGGGTTACGCCACGCTCATTTGCTTATCCATGTGGTAATACTTTTGTTGGCCGTGGTCTTGAAGTACAAAGTTATGTGCCGCTCATTGCGGATATGTTCACAACAGGCCGCACTTGGTTAGATGAAACCGCTAATGATGCTAACTATACCGATTTTGCGCAGCTAACGGGCATTCGTATCGATGGCATGACCTATGAGCAGATCAAAGCGACATTAGATGCGTTGCGCTTTAGCAAAAGTTGGATCATTTTAGCTGGACACGAAGTGGGTCAAAAAGGCATGTACACCATCGATAGCCAAGCGCTTGAATCACTCATAATATATCTTAAAGACCCAGCTAATGGCTATTGGCTAGATACTGTCGATAATGTGGCAAACTATTTAAAACAACATCGAGACGCACCAAAATAGCTTGTTTGTTTTTTAATCTATTGATGCGAAAAGGGACTTTTGCATTGAAAACGCTAACTTGTGCCCCCACCTAGTAAAACTGTACCTGCTCTAACAGCTGTGTTTGCTAAATTAATTAAAAATTGAACTATCCATACACATACTTTGCTGGTACAATTGCCCGCCCTTGAAAGACAAAAACTCAGTTTTTTGAGCGGAATATAATCTAAATGCTTTGATTTTAAACAAAATTAAAGCGAGTTGTAACTACACCGGAGCTCATTAATATGATCCAAATGCAAACTCAGCTGGACGTTGCTGATAACAGCGGCGCTCGCAAAGTGCAGTGTATTAAAGTCCTTGGTGGTTCGCACCGTCGCTACGCGGCTGTTGGTGACATCATTAAAGTTTCTGTTAAAGAAGCTATTCCTCGCGGTAAAGTGAAGAAAGGTGATGTTAAAAACGCGGTAGTTGTGCGTACTAAAAAAGGCGTTCGTCGTCCGGACGGTTCATTGATCCGTTTCGATAGCAATGCGGCTGTTATCTTAAACGATAACCTACAGCCTATTGGTACTCGTATCTTCGGCCCTGTGACTCGTGAACTACGTACTGAAAAGTTCATGAAAATCGTTTCACTAGCCCCAGAAGTACTATAAGGAGTCTATCATGGCAGCAAAAATCCGTCGTGATGACGAAGTAATCGTACTAGCCGGTAAAGACAAAGGTAAGCGCGGTAAAGTGCTTTCAGTTGTATCTGAAACTGGTCGAGTATTTGTCGAAGGCATTAACTTAATCAAGAAGCACCAGAAGCCTGTACCTCAGTTACAGCAAGCTGGCGGCATTGTTGAGAAAGAAGCGTCAATCGACGTATCAAACGTTGCGATCTTCAACCAGGAAACTGGTAAAGCAGATCGTGTAGGTTTCAAGATTGAAGACGGTAAGAAATTACGTATCTTCAAATCTACTGGTAAAACTATCTAATAGTTGGAGTAGAATGATGGCGAAACTGCATGAAGTATATAAAGACAAAGTAGTCGCTGAACTTCAAGAGAAGTTTGGTTTCAGCTCTGTCATGCAAGTCCCTCAGATCGAAAAGATCACATTAAATATGGGTGTGGGCGAAGCCCTAGCTGACAAGAAAATTCTAGAAAATGCTGTTGCAGATCTAGAAGCAATCTCTGGTCAGAAAGCACTAATCACGAAAGCACGCAAATCAGTTGCTGGCTTCAAAATTCGTGAAGGCTACCCAATTGGCTGTAAAGTAACCCTACGCGGCGAGCGTATGTGGGATTTCCTTGAGCGTTTAGTCTCAATTGCGATGCCACGTATTCGTGACTTCCGCGGTGTTAGCGCTAAGTCTTTTGACGGTCGCGGTAACTACTCTATGGGCGTACGTGAGCAAATCATCTTCCCAGAAATCGATTATGATAAAGTAGACCGTGTTCGCGGTATGGATATCACAATCACTACTTCTGCGAAAACTGATGAGGAAGGCCGTGCGTTGTTAGAAGCATTTAACTTCCCATTCAAGAAATAAGGGTAGGGTTATGGCAAAGAATTCTATGAAAGCGCGCGAAGCAAAGCGCACTAAATTAGTTGCTCAGTACGCTGAAAAGCGCGCGGCACTAAAAGCTATCATCAGCGATGTTAACGCATCAGAAGATGATCGTTGGGATGCGGTATTAAAGCTTCAAAGCTTACCGCGTGATTCAAGCCCTGCACGTCAACGTAATCGTTGTAACATCACGGGCCGCCCACATGGTTTCCTTCGCAAATTCGGCATGAGCCGTATCAAAGTTCGCGAAGCAGCTATGCGCGGTGAAATTCCTGGCCTTAAAAAGGCTTCTTGGTAATAGAATCACGGGAGTAAGACATGAGCTTGCAAGATCCTATTGCGGATTTGTTCACACGTATCCGTAACGGTCAGACTGCGAAGAAGGTTGCTGTATCAATGCCAACTTCAAAGCTGAAAGTAGCAGTAGCTAAGGTACTTAAAGACGAAGGTTATATCACAGACTTCGCAGTATCTGGCGACGCAAAACCAGAATTGACTATCGAATTAAAGTACTTCGAAGGCAAAGCTGTTATTGAAAACATCCAGCGTGTTAGCCGCCCTGGTCTACGTATCTATAAGAAACGTGACGCATTACCTAAGGTAATGGGTGGTCTAGGTATCGCTATCGTATCAACTTCTCAAGGCTTGATGACAGACCGCGCAGCACGTAGTGCAGGCGTTGGTGGTGAAATCATTGGCTTTGTAGCTTAATCGGAGGGGAACAATGTCTCGTATAGCGAAGGCTCCAATTACAGTTCCTGCCGGTGTAGAAGTTACAATTAAAGGCCAGGACATCACAGTTAAAGGCAAAAATGGTGAGTTGTCTCGTACTATCAACGACGCTGTTGAAGTAACTCTAGCTGAAAACGTGATCACAACGACACCTCGTGACGTTGCGAACGCGTGGGCACAAGCAGGTACTGCTCGTGCACTTATCAACAACATGATTGTTGGTACAAATGAAGGCTACGAGAAAAAACTTCAGCTAGTTGGTGTTGGTTACCGTGCGGCTGTTAAGGGTAAAGTTTTAGACTTAACTCTTGGCTTCTCTCACCCAGTGAACTTTGATATCCCTGAGGGCATCACTATCGAAGCTCCAAGCCAAACTGAACTTGTAGTTAAGGGCGCTGACAAACAATTAGTTGGTCAAACTGCTGCTAACATCCGCGCATACCGTGAGCCAGAGCCTTATAAAGGTAAAGGTGTACGTTACGCAGATGAGCACGTGCGTCGTAAAGAAGCTAAGAAGAAGTAAGGTAAGACGATGGATAAGAAAACAGCTCGTCTACGTCGTGCTAAACGCACCCGTAGAAATTTTATTGAACAAGGCACTACGCGTCTTGTTATCCACCGCACGCCACGTCACATCTATGCTCAGGTTGTTAATGCTGAGGGTGGTGTACTGGCTGCTGCTTCTACTGTTGAAAAAGCAATTAGCGAAACAGTTTCAGGTACAAGCAACATTGCTGCAGCGCAAGCTGTAGGTAAAGCTGTTGCTGAACGTGCAGCTGACAAAGGTATCGAGAAAATCGCCTTTGATCGCAGTGGCTTTAAATATCACGGCCGTGTGAAGGCGCTAGCTGATGCTGCGCGTGAAGCCGGTCTGCAATTCTAGGAGTAGACAATGGCTAACGTAGAAGCAAAGCAACAACAGCCTGATTTGGCTGAAAAGCTAATCGCGGTGAACCGTGTGTCTAAAGTGGTTAAAGGTGGTCGCATCTTTAGCTTCACTGCACTAACAGTAGTTGGTGATGGCGCAGGTAAAGTAGGTTTTGGTTATGGTAAAGCTCGTGAAGTTCCAGCTGCTATTCAAAAAGCAATGGAAAAAGCGCGTCGCAACATGATCAACGTTGAACTAAACGGTAACACGTTACAGCACCCTATCAAGGGTCGTCACGCGGGTTCTAAAGTATACATGCAGCCAGCATCTGAAGGTACTGGTATCATCGCCGGTGGTGCAATGCGTGCAGTACTAGAAGTAACGGGTGTACAAAACGTACTATCTAAAGCATACGGTTCAACAAACCCAATCAACATCGTTCGTGCAACAATTTCTGCTCTAGAGAACATGAATTCTCCTGAGGGTATTGCTGCTAAACGTGGTTTAACTGTTGAACAGATTCAGGGGTAATTAACCATGGCTAATAAAACTGTAAAAGTTACTCAAGTAAAGAGCTCTATCGGTCGTTTACCGAAGCATAAAGCAACTTTACGTGGCCTTGGTTTACGTCGTATCAATCACACTGTTGAGTTAGAAGACACAGCATGTGTACGTGGTATGATCAACCAAGTTTCTTACATGGTTAAGGTTGAGGGGTAATTCGAATGCATTTGAATACACTTTCACCTGCTGCTGGTGCAAAAACTGAAAAGAAACGTCTAGGTCGTGGTATTGGTTCTGGTCTTGGTAAGACTGGTGGCCGTGGTCATAAAGGCCAAAAATCACGTTCTGGCGGTAAAGTACGCGTTGGTTTCGAAGGCGGTCAAATGCCTATGCAACGTCGTCTACCTAAGTTTGGTTTCACTTCACGTAAATCTCTAGTATCTACTGAAGTTAACCTTTACGAAATCGCTAAAGTTGAAGGCGATGTGGTAGACCTAAACGCGTTACAAGCAGCTGGTCTAGTTAAAAAGAACGTTCTGTTCGTTAAAGTTGTTAAATCTGGCGAAGTTTCACGCGCAGTTACCGTTAAGGGCATTAAAGTGTCTAAAGGTGCTCGCGAAGCTATCGAAGCTGCCGGAGGCAAGGTAGAAGACTAAGGAAGTACACTATGGCTAAACCAGGTCAAGATATGCAAAGTGCACAAAGTGGGCTTGCGGAACTGAAGCGTCGATTACTATTCGTTTTAGGCGCTATCATTATTTACCGTCTAGGTTCATTCGTGCCGATCCCTGGGATTGATGCCGCTGTACTTGCCGAATTCTTCGAGCAACAAAAGGGCACCATTGTTGAAATGTTTAACATGTTCAGCGGTGGTGCGCTTGAGCGTGCTTCGGTACTGGCACTCGGTATTATGCCGTATATCTCAGCTTCAATTATTATGCAGCTATTAACGCATATACATCCTGCGATGATAGAGCTTAAGAAAGAAGGTGAGCAAGGGCGTAAGAAAATCAGTCAGTACACGCGTTACGGTACGCTCGTGCTTGCTACATTCCAGTCAATTGGTATTGCTACAGGCTTACCAAACATGATGAACGGGTTAGTTGTTAATCCAGGTTTCGGTTTCTATTTCACCGCTGTGGTGAGCTTAGTAACCGGTACTATGTTCTTAATGTGGCTGGGCGAACAAATTACAGAGCGAGGTATTGGTAACGGTATCTCAGTACTGATTTTTGTTGGTATTGTAGCTAACCTGCCGTCTGCAATTGGTTCGACAGCTGAAATGGCGCGCCAAGGTGATCTGAATGTTCTTGTACTGTTATTGATTGCGGTAATCGTATTCGCAGTTACTTATCTTGTTGTTTTCTTTGAGCGTGGACAGCGTCGAATCGTTGTAAATTACGCCAAACGCCAGCAAGGTCGTCAAGTATTTGCGGCTCAAAGCACGCATTTACCACTAAAAGTAAACATGGCGGGTGTTATTCCACCAATCTTTGCTAGCAGTATAATTTTGTTCCCTGGTACAATTGCAAGCTGGTTCGGCCAAGGTGAAGGTCCGGTCGCTGATGTGCTACAAGCTATCTCTGCAGTGTTGACTCCTGGTCAGCCTCTGTATGCGATGGTCCTAGCTGCGGCTATTATCTTCTTCTGCTTCTTCTACACTGCGTTGGTATTTAACCCGCGTGAGACAGCAGATAACCTGAAAAAATCTGGCGCTTTTATTCCAGGCATTCGTCCAGGTGAGCAGACATCTAAATACATTGATAAAGTGATGACACGCCTGACATTGGCAGGTGCTTTGTATATAACCTTTATCTGTCTGGTGCCCGAGTTTATGACTATGGCGTGGCAAACGCCATTCTACTTCGGCGGTACATCAATTTTGATTATCGTTGTAGTTATCATGGACTTTATGGCACAAGTACAGACTCATATGATGTCACATCAGTATGATTCTGTGCTGAAAAAAGCAAACCTTAAAGGCTACGGTCGATAAGGTTATTTTCACGGAGTTGAGCAATGAAAGTACGTGCTTCCGTTAAGAAAATTTGCCGTAACTGTAAAGTTATCAAGCGTGCTGGTGTAGTACGAGTGATTTGCAGTGAGCCTAAGCACAAGCAAAGGCAAGGCTAATAAAAGTCATGCAGGCTAAGTACAGAATACTTAGCCTGTGTTTTTGAATGTGATCCGATCTTCGTTTGAGTATCCTTGCGGGCTTTTCAAACAGATGGGTGTCGGATCTAAATATAGGAGATGTGTTAGTGGCCCGTATCGCTGGCATTAACGTCCCTGATCATAAGCATGCAGTTATTGGTTTAACTAGCATCTATGGTGTAGGTAAAACTCGCGCTAAGGCGATCTTAGCAGCGACTGGTATCGCCGAAACTACAAAAATCGGTGAACTTTCAGACGAAACACTTGACGTACTTCGTGAAGAAGTTGGCAAGTACACTGTCGAAGGTGATCTTCGTCGTGAAGTGACTTTAAACATCAAGCGTCTTATGGACCTTGGTTGTTTCCGTGGCTTACGTCATCGTCGTTCGTTACCACTACGTGGTCAACGTACTAAGACTAACGCGCGTACTCGTAAGGGTCCACGCAAGCCTATCAAGAAATAAGGTGGGGTAAGTTATGGCTAAAGCACCAATTCGTCGTAAAAAGGTCAAAAAGCAAGTTGTTGATGGTATGGCGCACGTTCATGCATCATTCAACAACACAATCGTAACCATTACTGACCGTCAAGGTAATGCTCTTTCTTGGGCGACTGCAGGTGGTTCTGGTTTCCGTGGTTCACGTAAGTCTACTCCGTTCGCTGCACAGGTTGCTGCTGAGCGTGCAGGTACTGCTGCACAAGAGTACGGTCTTAAGAACCTAGAAGTATTCATTAAAGGTCCAGGTCCAGGCCGTGAGTCTGCTGTACGTGCATTGAATGCTGCGGGTTACCGTATCACAAACATCACTGACGTGACGCCAATCCCTCATAATGGTTGTCGTCCACCGAAGAAACGTCGCGTTTAACAATAGGTTAGGAGAAAGAACATGGCAAGATATTTGGGCCCTAAGCTCAAGCTGAGTCGTCGTGAAGGTACTGACCTGTTCCTTAAGAGCGGCGTAAGAGCTATCGACTCAAAGTGTAAACTTGAGACTGCACCTGGTCAGCACGGCGCTCGTAAAGGTCGTCTATCTGATTACGGTTTACAATTACGTGAAAAGCAAAAAGTACGTCGTATCTACGGTGTATTAGAAAAGCAATTCCGTAACTATTACAAAGAAGCTGCTCGCCTTAAAGGTAACACAGGTGAAAACCTACTACAGCTTCTAGAGCAACGTTTAGACAATGTTGTATATCGCATGGGTTTTGCAAGCACACGTGCTGAAGCACGTCAGCTAGTTAGCCACAAAGCGGTTATGGTTAATGGTCGTGTTGTTAATATCCCTTCTTTCGTAGTTACTCCTGAAGATGTAGTAGTAATTCGCGAGAAGTCTAAAAAGCAAGCGCGTATCATCGCTGCTCTAGAGTTGGCTGAGCAACGTGAAAAGCCAACTTGGATTGAAGTTGACGGTAAGAAAATGGAAGGTAGCTTCAAGCGCCTACCAGAGCGTTCTGATCTGTCTGCGGACATTAACGAACAACTAATCGTCGAACTTTACTCGAAGTAAAGTTAAGAGTTAAGAGAGGATAAAATGCAGGGTTCTGTAACCGAATTCCTAAAGCCAAGGTTAGTCGATATCGACGCTATCAACCCAACTCGTTCTAAAGTAGTTTTAGAGCCATTAGAGCGTGGTTTTGGCCACACTTTGGGTAACGCTTTACGCCGTATACTGTTGTCATCTATGCCAGGTTGCGCAGTAACTGAAGTTGAAATCGACGGTGTATTGCATGAGTACAGCGCGAAAGAAGGCGTTCAAGAAGACATCATTGAAATTTTGTTGAATCTGAAAGGTTTAGCGGTATCTCTAGAAGGTAAAGATGAAGTTTTTCTTACCCTGACTAAGTCTGGTGTAGGCCCTGTGACTGCGGCAGATATCCAGCACGATGGAGATGTAACAATCGCCAACCCAGATCACGTTATTTGTCACTTAACTG
>NZ_AP021846.1:207500-275000 GCF_009176705.1 Pseudoalteromonas sp. A25
ATATCCGGGAGACACACGGCGGGTGCTAACGTCCGTCGTGAAGAGGGAAACAACCCAGACCGCCAGCTAAGGTCCCAAAGTGTATGTTAAGTGGGAAACGATGTGGGAAGGCTAAAACAGCTAGGAGGTTGGCTTAGAAGCAGCCACCCTTTAAAGAAAGCGTAATAGCTCACTAGTCGAGTCGGCCTGCGCGGAAGATGTAACGGGGCTAAACATACCACCGAAGCTGCGGCTGCGAACTTTGTTCGCGGGGTAGGGGAGCGTTCTGTAAGCGGTTGAAGGTGTACCGGGAGGTATGCTGGACGTATCAGAAGTGCGAATGCTGACATGAGTAACGATAATGCGGGTGAAAAACCCGCACGCCGGAAGACCAAGGGTTCCTATCCCATGTTAATCAGGGTAGGGTAAGTCGACCCCTAAGGCGAGGCTGAAGAGCGTAGTCGATGGGAAACGGGTTAATATTCCCGTACTTGGAATAATTGCGATGGGGGGACGGAGCAGGCTAAGTAAGCATGGCGTTGGTTGTCCATGTGAAAGTGTGTAGGCTGGCGACTTAGGAAAATCCGGGTTGCTAAGGCTGAGACACGAGACGAGCCACTACGGTGGTGAAGTTACTGATGCCCTACTTCCAGGAAAAGCCTCTAAGCTTCAGATTATTTCGAATCGTACCCCAAACCGACACAGGTGGTCAGGTAGAGAATACTAAGGCGCTTGAGAGAACTCGGGTGAAGGAACTAGGCAAAATCGTACCGTAACTTCGGGAGAAGGTACGCTGACATTAGGTGAAGAGCTTCGCGCTTGGAGCTGAAGTCAGCCGCAGTGACCAGGTGGCTGGGACTGTTTATTAAAAACACAGCACTGTGCAAAATCGTAAGATGACGTATACGGTGTGACACCTGCCCGGTGCCGGAAGGTTAATTGATGGGGTTAGACTTAGGTCGAAGCTCTTGATCGAAGCCCCGGTAAACGGCGGCCGTAACTATAACGGTCCTAAGGTAGCGAAATTCCTTGTCGGGTAAGTTCCGACCTGCACGAATGGTGTAACCATGGCCACGCTGTCTCCACCCGAGACTCAGTGAAATTGAAATCGCAGTGAAGATGCTGTGTACCCGCGGCTAGACGGAAAGACCCCGTGAACCTTTACTACAGCTTGGCACTGAACATTGACCCTACATGTGTAGGATAGGTGGGAGGCTTTGAAGCACAGACGCTAGTTTGTGTGGAGCCGACCTTGAAATACCACCCTTGTAGTGTTGATGTTCTAACTTAGGTCCCTTATCGGGATTGAGGACAGTGCCTGGTGGGTAGTTTGACTGGGGCGGTCTCCTCCCAAAGAGTAACGGAGGAGCACGAAGGTTGGCTAAGTACGGTCGGACATCGTACGGTTAGTGTAATGGTAGAAGCCAGCTTAACTGCGAGACAGACACGTCGAGCAGGTACGAAAGTAGGTCATAGTGATCCGGTGGTTCTGAATGGAAGGGCCATCGCTCAACGGATAAAAGGTACTCCGGGGATAACAGGCTGATACCGCCCAAGAGTTCATATCGACGGCGGTGTTTGGCACCTCGATGTCGGCTCATCACATCCTGGGGCTGAAGTCGGTCCCAAGGGTATGGCTGTTCGCCATTTAAAGTGGTACGCGAGCTGGGTTTAGAACGTCGTGAGACAGTTCGGTCCCTATCTGCCGTGGGCGTTTGAGAATTGAGAGGGGCTGCTCCTAGTACGAGAGGACCGGAGTGGACGAACCGCTGGTGTTCGGGTTGTGATGCCAATTGCATTGCCCGGTAGCTACGTTCGGAATCGATAACCGCTGAAAGCATCTAAGCGGGAAGCGAGCCTCGAGATGAGTTCTCACTTTAACTTTAAGTTAACTGAAGGGCCGTTGAAGACTACAACGTTGATAGGCTGGGTGTGGAAGCATGGTGACATGTTAAGCTAACCAGTACTAATTACCCGTGAGGCTTAACCATACAACGCCAAAGTGGTTTTGCACGTTAGAAGTTAGTATTACTAGAGTAGTGTTTTACGAATTATCAGAATTTCCGAATTTAAGAATTAAACAAGGTGAACGACGAAGCGGTATCGCGAAATTGATTCACCTTGCGCAAATGGAATGCTCGTGCGATGCACGATGTCATTAAACATTTGCACTAAGAATTTGCTTGGTGAACATAGCGTTTTGGAACCACCTGACCCCATGCCGAACTCAGAAGTGAAACGAAACAGCGTCGATGATAGTGTGGCAGCTGCCATGTGAAAGTAGAACATCGCCAAGCACCTAATTAGAGAAAGCCCGATTCGAAAGAGTCGGGCTTTTTTGCGTTTGGGGTTTATAGGTTTTGATAAGCGCAGCGCCATCCAACATTTGAGGTGAGCTCATTGGCATTCGACAAACTGGCCCATTTTACCTTGCGCAAAGGAAGCAATCTCACTGAGTTCGATGTCGTTAGCCCTTTACACATTAATTATTTATTACTGTTCATTTGTTCAATAAACTTATTAGAATCTGCAATGGAGCGGTTCATATCATCAATGAGTGTTTTAATATCTGTTTGTAGGTTTTTGAATTCGCCTCTGATCGCTGCGATAGCTTGGGCATTTAGGTTATGTTTTAGATACAAAACATTGTCTTTTAATGACGCGAGCACCGGCTGCATCTTGCTTTCACTGCTGCGCATTGACCTTAGCAATCTGTCAAACTGACGCTGTGTTTGTTTTAACTTCTTTTCACTTTCACGCTTGAGTTTATCACTAGAATATTGTGTCAATTCGTCTTGCCACTCATCAAAAAGGGCCTGTGCAACATCTTCAACTTTATTAATATTTACACTGACTTCTTCTGCCGATGCTAAGCTTGCTTCATAGTCATCATTTAATTGCTCATAGGCTGATTGTAACTCGCCTCCATCAAAATTGATGAGTGTACTGAGCCTTTCAAGGGCTGATTGAAACTCTTGTTGCGACTCTTGCTGTGATTCTTTTGTCGCTTCAACTCTATCAACTAGTATTTCGCGTTTGTGTATGCCTACTTTCTCCATAGCTGAGTAGTATGCTGTTTGACAACCAGAGAGCATGCAGACGAATGTTGTCACAAGTGTAAAGTGTTTCATATTAAGCCTATTTAATATCCATCATGCTGTAAATTATGTAACTGATTGCTATGATGTGCAAAGTGTTTCGAGAAATTAAGCAATTATGAATTTTCAGTTTGAAGTTTGGCCAGACAAAATTAAACAAATAATAGTGATGCAACCTAGATGGTGGCGATGTTATTTCTCTCGCTGTATTGAAGATCAGATCACTATTAATGCGGGTTATCTAGCATATGTAACATTGTTATCTCTTGTGCCTTTAATAGCTGTCGGTGTGGCTATATTTTCAGCGTTTCCTGGTTTTGAAGATACGCGACTGGCGATAGAGAACTTTATTTTTAATAACTTTGTACCAACATCTACAGACAGCATTAAATCACATATAAGCGCATTCACAGGTAACGCTAATCAAATGACAGCTGTGGGAATTGGTTTTCTTGCGAGCATTGCTTTGCTGCTGATACGCAATGTTGATGCTGCCCTTAATCGCATTTGGCGAGTCGAAAAAAAGCGACCATTAATGATCTCGTTTGCAATCTATTGGATGGTACTTACATTAGGCCCTGTTCTGTTAGGAGCGAGTATTGGTGTAACCTCGTATATTGTTTCATTAGTATCGTTCGCTGATCAAGGGATCCCCGGCTTCAGTGGCTTTTTGTTGAAACTGTTGCCTTACGCAATTTCTATGGCTGGCTTTATTATGCTCTATACTTTAGTGCCTAACACTCGAGTATCGTTTCGTGCCGCGGTGCCAGGTGCATTATTTGCTGCAATGCTATTTGAATTGTCAAAAAAAGGCTTCGCTGCTTATATCAGTCACTTTCCATCTTACGAAGTGATTTACGGGGCGTTAGCAACCGTGCCGATTTTGTTTGTCTGGGTCTACTTATCATGGGTAGTTGTACTCTTAGGGGCAGAGTTTACTGTGTGCTTGAGTGAACACGATTCTTGGTTCAATGAGCTAGATGAACAAAGTGAGGAGCAAAATATTTCCAGTTAAAGAGGTGTCATGATGGCACAAGGTTATCGAGTTGGAGAAGTATCCCGTCAATTTCATTTTGCCGTAGGTGATGGTCATCAAATCTATGTAGAAGAATATGGAAAAGCCGATGGTTTACCCGTCATCGTTAATCATGGCGGTCCAGGATGTGGGCTCAGTCGTGATTCAGCACAGTACTTTAACCCACAACGTTATCGTATAATTTTGTTCAGTCAAAGGGGCTGTGGCGGCTCCACACCACTGGAGCTTGATAACAACACACCAAAACATCTGGTCAGTGATATCGTGAGCTTATTAGATCATTTAGAAATTAAACAATCTGTTTTAGCTGGCGGCTCGTGGGGGGCTACTTTAAGTTTGTTGTTTGCTCATCTATATCCTGAACGAGTTAGAGGGTTAATTTTGTGGGCAAGCTTTTTAGCAACAGACGATGATTTGAGGTGGCTTTATTCAACACAAGGAGCGGGAGCACAGTTTTATCCGGAAAGTTACAGCGCATTTAGTCAAGGGCTCAGCTGTGAACACGACATTTTAGCTTATTATAGAGACGCTTTGTTTAGCCAAGACGAGTTGTTACAGCATAAGGCTGCACAGCATTGGCATGACTGGGATAGACAGGTCACAATGGCTGCATCGCTCAGTCGCTATCACTTAGAGCAACCAAGTTGTATTACCCAACAAGCAAAACTGATGTGTCATTACTTTAGCCCTGAAATATTTTCACAGCTCAAAGGTTTAGATATAGCGCCAGATGCTCTAAGAGGCATACCTAGTTGGTTTATTCATGGACGTCATGACCTTGTTTGCCGATTTGCGCCGGTGCAAAGGCTCGCTGAAGAACTAAACGCACAGTTATATATATTGGATGGCTTGGGGCACAGCGGTGCTAATGACGCTTACTTTGAAGCGATACGACGGGCAGCGGATTTACTCGCCTGTAAATTACACACTTAATTATATGATAGCTAGCGATTATCTGGTCATTCCCCTATAGTTGTGCACTTTGTTGTTGGAAATAAAGGGGAAGTGAGTGCAAGGTCTTATACAGAGGGTGTCGCAGGCGAAAGTTGAAGTAGATGGCCGAATTGTTGGTGAGATTGGCACGGGCATACTGGTGTTGTTAGGTGTTGAAAAAAATGACGATGTAGGTCATGTTACCAAGCTACTGCACAAGATCAGTAACTACCGTATTTTTACCGATACAGAAGGTAAAATGAATCTGAGCCTTAGGGATATTTCAGGGCAGATGTTGGTGGTATCACAATTTACGTTAGCTGCTGATACAAGAAAAGGCATGCGTCCCAGCTTTTCATCAGCGGCCACACCAGAGCAAGCGAGGCATTTATATGAGTTATTTGTTGCGCAAGCAAAAGAGTCTGGCCTACCGGTTGCAACAGGAGAGTTTGCTGCTGATATGCAAGTAACATTATGCAACGATGGGCCTGTTACGTTCAATCTGACTGTTTAGCGTTTAATAGCAATAATATGATTTGCGTAATCTGTAACAGTTTCTATATGTGGCTTTTTGCCAAAATTAGTGATGAGTAAATGTTCTAGATGCTGCTTTTGAGATGCATGCTCACATAGAAAGTTAATGAATAGCCAGCCATTGGCATTAAGTGCGGCGCGTAATAGTTGGTAAAATGGGTGTTGATATAAAAAAAGTGGTGCGTCTAGTTCACTAAATAGGTCTAAGATGATCCAGTCATAGCTTTTTTTGCCTGAAAGTGCGGTATCGGCATTCATGCACGCGACATTGCAACCTTGTTCAGTACTAAAGTATTTTTTATAACAATGAACGATGTCTGGGTTATTATCTACAGAAAGGACTTTACAATCTGGATAAGTTACATGCAGATAGTCTCTAATAGCGCCCCCTCCAAGGCCTAGCTCTAACACATTTTTTGGCGATGGTAGATCGCGCCATATTTTTTCAAGTACTTGTAAATGAGGAAAAAGGAGGTGCTCTGGGTGGTTTCTCTCCACCACAGATTGTAAGGTGTTATTGATCAGCAACCAGCGCAGAGTTTTGTCCTGTCTTACCTGAATACTGACATCGCCGTGTTTGTGCCAATAAAGCAGATGCCCTAACTGATGGCTTTGCTGGACAAACTGGTTGGCGATCGTGCCGCTTGCAGTTACAAAATTATGCATAGTAACATGAGCATAGCTTAGGTTTTAAATTGTGCACATTTTGTGTGGTATTTTTTACACTCTTAAATCGGCTTCTGCCAGTAGAGTATGTTCAGATACTAAGATTTCTTGTATGGTTTATGATTCATCAGCACGAAAAATGAATAACAGGAGTACATATGTTTAAGGTTAGCTCACCTCAAAGTAGTGAAGACTGGCAAGCTTATTATCAATTGCGTTGGCAGGTACTCCGTGCCCCTTGGGGGCAACCTAGGGGCTCTGAGCAGGATGATTTAGAGCAAGAATCTGAGCATTTGTACATCAAAAATAATGAAGGAGAGGTGTTGGCGGTTGCGCGTTTGCACTTTAATAATCAACAGCAAGCACAAGTTCGCTACATGGCGGTATCAGAACAGCACAGAGGTCAGCATTTAGGAAGCCGTTTATTACATGAGCTAGAGAAGAGCGCTTGGCGACAAAACGCTGAAGAACTTGTGTTATTTGCTCGGGAGCGGGCATTGGCTTTTTATGAACGACATGGCTATCAGATGGTTGAAAAAGCACATCTTGCTTATAACGATATCCAACACTGGAAGATGGTAAAACAAAAACCAACAGAACCAGGCTGGTTTCGCCACCCAGATTGGACGCAAGTTTTACAAAACACATGGCGAGAATCGATTCCGATCAGTGACGCTATGGGAATAAAAGTTGAAAGCTATACCGACTGGCAGTTTTCAACTCGCGCAGATCTAAAAGCAAATTTAAACCTTCATAATTCTATGTTCGCGGGTTCAATTTATAGTATGGCCACGTTAACAGGATGGGGCGCAACGTATTTGGCACTCAAAGAGCGGAACCTTGAAGGAAATATCGTCCTCGCCGATGCGAATATTAAATACTTAAAACCTCTCACTACGGCACCGAGTGCAACGGTGTCTATAGCCGATTGTAAAGGTGTACTCGATGAAGTCACAAGCCAAGGTAAGGCCAAGTACTATGTGCCTGTGAAGGTCTATGATGGCGATGTATTGGTTGCGACATTTGATGGGACATTTGTTGTCGTAAAATGAATGAGAAGCGAGTGAACACTCGCTTTTAGTAGCAAATAGTGAGTGCTTGCAGGAGTAAATCGCTCACTATTTATTGTAAGTTATACTTCGTTAGTAATTGCTGGATCAGGCGTTGGGAATTGAGTTGCGCTGCTCGGGTATCGAAGGTTTGCATCATAGCGTCAATACTATGTTGGTTTTTTGTCGCAGGTGTAAAGGCCATGAATATTTCTGTTCTACTCACACAGCCTGCTAGTTTATAGTCATGCCACATATTTGCCTGTTTAAGCTCATAGCGCGTTGAGTTTTTGGTAAACAAGAATGCATCGATACGTTTTTTGGATAGCATTTGCGCGCTCTGTTTAATGTACCTTTCATGATATGGCTGGAAGACAAACTGCTCAGTGTGGTTTGACACATATTGGTTTAGCTCCTCAATGGAAGTGTCAATCGCAATACCTATTTGCATTTTATTGAGTGAATCAACACCCCGATACTGCCATTGATTGTCTGCAGTGGTAAAAAAACACATTTCTTGCTGCCCAACCGCAGTATTGGGGTAGCGTAATTGCGGCGCTTCTGCTTTTGCTGGTGCCAGAAGGGCATGGTACTTACCTGCGAGCACATATTTAATTGCTCTTGACCAAGGGAAGTAGTCTATTTTGAGTTGATAATCTGAATTGCGATAAATTTCTTCGACTAAATCTATTACATAGCCTTTTTCTGTTTGTTTTGGGCATATTTGTGGACACCAATCGATGGCTGCCACTTTGATAGTTTTAGCAAAAACACTGGTATTGAAAATGAGGAACATTAACAGCCATACTCTCATTACTAATCCTCGAAGTAATAAATAGATGTTTATTATTGTAATGCTTTAACTTTAGGCGATGATGTAGATAAATGACAGCTCGTCTTGTGGCCTTGATTAGGCAGCCACTTTATTTTCGTAAATATTGTCCAGGGGTGCAGTTAAACACTTTTTTAAAGGCGGTATTAAAGGCTGAGCTTGACTCAAAGCCAAGTTGCTCAGCGATGATTTGTTGGCTGTAACCAGCTTCAATCATTTCGACTGCCCGAAGCCCTCTTAGTTTTTGTTTCCACTGACTGAAGTTCATCGTAAAACTTTTATTGAATAGACGATTTAGTGTTCGAGTTGAGGCTCCAACTTCTTCACCCCACTGTTGCAATGTTTTATTGCAACCAGGGTTGGCATAAAGCTCGCTTATTATGGGTAGTAACCGAGAGTCTTGAGCGGTTGGCATAAAAAAGGCGCTGGTTGGCGCTGACTCAAGTCTGTCTATAAAAACGTCGATAAAGCGTCGTTTTTTTTCATCAGGTGTATAGTTAGGATCCCATTGACATATTTCTAAAATAATCGCTTTGAGCAGCTCGTCTACATGCAGAAGTTTGGCTTTGTGACCTAACACGTCTACATATTCATCATCAATGTATACACTTCGAAAGTGTCCACCGTAGCGGCAAAACGTTTCGTGAGGTAAGTGTGGCGGTAGCCAAAGCGCCTGATTGGGAGGAATAACAAAATTACCAGCAGGTGTACTAATACTCATTACTCCATTACTGGTGTAGGCAAGTTGCCCCCATGTATGTTGGTGAGTTTGTACATGCTGCCAAGGCGGCATGCTGCTTGCCCTAGGGTAAACGGGTTTGCCAAGCGCCTTTAAATTGAATCGCGTTCTTATACTTACCCATTTAGATGTTGTCTGATCTGATAAACTTTCTGTCATAGTGTTACATTTTGGTCATGTCAAAGTGAGCATACAATGAGCAGCATATACAATCAATGTGCTTATTGGAGAGACAATGGAAGAGATACCTAATCAAAAATGGAAAACCCCCTTTGGTTTTTTGACTTTAGCAACTATTGTGATGGCCGTCACATTCGCAGCTTGGACTGCATTGCTAAATAACTTTGCCATAGAGGCTGCTCAGTTTACAGGGGCCAATATGGGAATGTTGCAATCGTTAAGAGAGATCCCTGGCTTTTTAGCTTTCACAGCTGTCTTTATCTTGTTGGTTTTAAAAGAACAAACATTTGCCTTAGTCAGTTTATGCTTGCTGTCAGTGGGGGTTGCGATCACTGGTTTTTTTCCCACAATTTATGGTTTATATGCAACAACAGTACTGATGTCGATTGGCTTTCACTATTTTGAAACGCTTAATCAATCATTAAGTTTGCAATGGTTTAATAAAGAGGAAGCGGCCCATAAACTAGGGCAGCTCTTATCAATAAAGTCTATGGCTTCACTGGTCACATTTGCCTTGATCTGGCTGTGTGTCACTTTTTTAACGAAAAGCTACGAGTGGTTATATCTTGTTCTGGGTGGAGTGGGCTTACTACTGACGTTGTTTATGATCAGTGCATTTCCGCACTTTGAAGCAAAAAGCACGCAACACAAAAAGCTCATACTACGCAAAGAATACAGTTTGTATTATTTGCTGTTGTTCTTTTCTGGTGCACGCAGACAAATTTTTATGGTGTTCGCTGGCTTTTTAATGGTTGAAAAGTTTGGCTTTGATGTGGCTCAAATTACACTGCTATATATGCTCAATCATGTGATCAATATTTTTGCTGCGCCAGCGATTGGCAAAATGATCGGTAGAATTGGAGAGCAAAAGGCACTAACGATAGAATATACAGGGCTCATACTGGTATTTACTGGTTATGCGCTTGTTGAATCAGCTGATTTGGCGGCGGTGCTTTACGTTGTTGATCATCTGTTTTTTGCCATGGCAATTGCTTTGAAAACATATTTTCAGAAAATAGCCAGACCTGAAGATATCGCCTCCACAGCGGGTGTTAGCTTTACAATCAATCATATTGCAGCCGTTATTATTCCAGCAAGTTTTGGCATCGTATGGCTTTACGACAATTCCTTGGTGTTTTACTTTGGCGCTGGATTAGCTGCATGTTCGCTAATTTTAAGTCAATTCATTGGCTGGCACTTACAGCGTAGGCAAGCTCAGTTGCCAATTGCAGAGCAACATATAAGCTAAAACAAATATAGAGGCGTCAGGTTTGCATAGAGCTCAATCGCTGTTTTAAATGATCAATAAACATGCGAGTTTTTAGAGGCGTAAAAGCACTTTTTGGGTAGTATGCCCATAACTGCTTTTTAGCAGATTGAATGGCAGGTAAAACGGGTACTAACGTACCTGCGTCGAGCTGTTTTGTAAGGTAACTTGGTGATATAAAAATTAATCCCATACCTTGTTCTGCTGCCTCTAGCATCACATCTAAGTGGTCAGACACGAAGTTATAATGTGTGAAATCAAATTTGCTTCCATCATTTAAAACAATATGACCTTTTTGTTGATAATAGCTGCTCAGCAGCATGTTATGACCAGCCAAGTCCTCTAATTTATCAATGTTGGGATGTTGCAGTAAGTAGCTAGGGGACGCAAATAGACTCATTTGATATGTTAATAAGCTACACCCTTTATGGGCAATAGAGTCAAACTCGTCATAGTGGCGAGTGATAACTAAATCATGATGCAAATCCGGCGGGGCACCAGGGGCGAGCACATTTAGCTGGATACTGATCTCTGGATAAGTGGCCAAAAAGCTCTGGATACTCGGCATTAAGATACTATTACCCACCGCTAAGGTAGCGGCAATTTTCAATGTGCCAGTAGGAATTTGATTCATTTCTTGAGTGTGTGTCATAACAGACTCAAACTGCGCCAGTAATGCCCGAGCTTTGGGTAGAAACACTTGCCCAGACTCACTTAAAGTAACTTGTCTTGTTGTACGAATGAGCAAACTGGTACCTAGTTGTCTTTCTAGCCAATCAATGCGCTTGCTCACTGCAGATGATGAAATACCAAGCTGCTGGGCAGCCTGTGTAAAACTTGCTTGTTCTGCAATCAGTACAAAGCTTTTGGCTGCTGTTAACCAATCCATATTAGTTCTTGTTAGGATGTAATGTTATTCCAATTACATGCTTTTTAATCATTAAAGTAAAGCCTATATTAACGGCTCATTGTTTGTTGAGTGGATATAATGATGGTATGGGTGGCAGTGTTACTTTTGTCTTGCTCTCAATTAGCGAGCCAAATATTTTTGCCGGTGTTGCCCCAGATTGCCAGTCAACTGGCACTCAGTATTGGGCAAAGTCAAATGATGATCACTGGGTACTTCCTATGTTTAGGGATATCACAATTGGTTGTTGGCCCACTGCGAGATAAGTATGGTGATAGGCAAGTCTTTATTATTGGCCAGTCGCTGTTTGTCTTGGGGTGTGTGTTATGTGCGATGGCAAACAATGTGGCGTGGTTTGCTTTAGGCCGAGTGCTTCAAGGGTTGGGGGCTGCAGCACCACTGCTAATAAGCAGAACCTTGCTGGGTGTTGTATACCAAGGCAAGTATTTACAAAGCGCCATAAACAGTTTAGCAATGGCTGCGAGTGGTATCGCGATATTGTCACCTTATTTAGGGGGGGCTTTGGGGCAGTGGTCAAGTTGGCAAGCTGTTGCTTGGTCATTAGCGGGTTATGTGTTTCTTGTCGCTTTGATTGGATTAAAGCTGTTGCCTCGCAGCAAACTGTATCAAGCGCCTATTTCATTGCACCCAAGGCAGCTGCTAGAGCGTTATAGTTTGCTGTTGTTTGCGCCACAATTTATCGCGGTTGCGTTATTTAAATGGGGACCCACTTTCATATATTTAACTATCCAACTGTACTACCCATTTGTATTACAGTCACAATTTGCCATGACGCAAAGTGATTTTGGCCAGTTTATGATGTTACCTATGGTTGGGTTATTAGTGGGCGCTATGCTGACTAAGTATTTTCAAAGTCGGTGTGGTGTGGGCAAAACACTTGCGCTTTTTTGGCCTTTATTGCTGATAAGCGGTAGCTGTTTTTTGATTTTACCATTCACGTTGGTTACTGCGTTGTTTGGATATGCATTGGTAATGATTGTTTTTGGCGGTTACTTTTCTTTGTATATGCGCCTTGTGAGTAGGCTTTTCCCTTCTCAGGCTGGTACTGCCAATGCGCTAATTGGTGCTATCGAGTTACTGCTATTTACGTTACTGGCAGTGGCTCTTAATACCTACTTTATAAATGTGCCCAGTGATATCGCTTGGCTTATCTGGGCTGTAGCTGCGTTGCTGATATGGGCTTGGGGAACCTTGTTTATAGAGCAAGAACAAGCGAGCGTTTATTGCCAGCATTTAAAGCAAACAGTAAAAATTAAAAAAAGGAGTCGCTAATGCAATTTAGTACAGCAAGACTTGCAATTCGTTTAGTCACACCAGATGACTTACAAGCTAGCTATGAGCATCGTAGTTGTGCGCAAACCTCTCGCTATATAGGTGATCCCGTTACCTTTGAGCAAGCAAAAACACGGTTATTAGAAGGTTGTAAACCATGGTTAGCGCACGAACATCAACGTTTAGCGCTGGCAATTACTTTGCAAGAGGGTGGTAAGCTGATAGGCGAATTGATGTTTAAATATGTCAATAAGGAGAGCTTAATTGGTGAAATAGGGTATAGATTACATAAAGATTATATTGGTCAAGGGTATGCGTTTGAGGCGGTTGATGCATTCGTTAAAACGCTATTTGAACAATTGCCCGTAATGAAAGTTACTGCGCTATGCGCCACTGAAAATACGGCATCATGGAAGTTAATGGAAAAGCTAGGAATGCAAAGAGAGGGGCACTTGCGCAGTCATATCAAATTAGGAAATGCGCGCGCAGATGCCTATTATTACGGTTTGTGTCGAAATTAGAGCTCAGAGGCTGAACGAGGATACACGCATAAGTTATGAGTGTTTTCCTTCATCAAATAGCGATTTTAGGCTATGTGCAAACTGCTTAACCTTTTCTTGCATAGTTTGTTTAACGCTAATATCAACGGAGCCTAAAATTACTTTACCTTGAATATAAAGTTTGGGACGTTGGGCGGTATGAGTATTTGATGAGAGCCCTACACGGTTATTGCTCACATGGCCTAGGATATTTGTGGTGCTAGTGATGACGTCAATGTTGTCAGGGACAATAATTTCATCACTGCCACTGATACAGTTTATTTCTATGGTTACCTCTGGGTGCGTAAACACTGCATTTCTAAAATCTAACTCTATGCTACCCAGATAGTTATTTAGTTTTATATGCTTAGGAACAACCCACTCGCCGCTGCGTTGATCAGCGCTTAAAATTGAGGTGATGCTGAGTGTATCAGGATGATCAGTCGAGGCGGTAAATTTTGGTTGCATTCTCGCTTGCTTTTCACTGTGATAGCGCGGATCAGATTGAAGCGGTAAGTCGGCTGCTAAAGCTTGAAGTTGCTCTGCATCATCTATGCTATACGCCTTGTCTAAACGACGTTCAAAGGCATCTGCTGATATTTCGCCATGACTGTAGTTAAGGATAAGTTGATCGATCACTTCTTCTCTGACGGCATCAACAGGTCTATCTTTAGTGGGTACTGGCATTTTACTCTCCCTATAGTGCAATAATCATCATTTTACATGTACTAGCAATGACCGGGCCATGATTTAAATTGTTTTTTATCAGATACTTATGTTTTAGTGTTGGGTTGATAGATGGTGATAAGTACCAAAGAGTAGGCAATTTCACCAATTATATGTAGTTATAACAGCAAGAACGACAGGATGCGAGGTGTGATTATTGACAGGATAGGTCGATACCCGCAGGTATCGACCTTGATTGTTCAAGTATTACAGTGCTTTAAATCGAATGGCTGTACCACCGCTGGTAGCCAACTTCAAAGTTAATGTATCTTTTGCCGTAACAATGCGTTTGCTGATTTGTATATCATATGGGTTATTTTTCCACTCAGCATTTTTACCGTCTTGGTATATTTGTGCTTCGAATTTTTTATTTTCTTCTAAAAAGCTTAGTGGCACTGTTATTGTTCGGGCTTGCTCATCGGTTATGGCTCCTAGATACCAGTCGTTGCCAGGGTATTTTCCTCGCTGTCTTTCTTTTCTAGCAAACACCACGTAATCACCCACCTCCCCCAACAGAGCGAGACTGTGCTCCCAGTCAGTGGGGACATCTTTGATAAACTGAAAGGCATCAGCTTTGGCGAGGTAATTGTTCGGCAGATCTGCTGCCATTTGAATAGGGCTATATAGCACAACATATAAAGCTAGCTGCTTAGCTAATGTGGTTTGAGGGCGGTTAGTTTTATCGCCCAAGCCATTGAAGCCCATGTCAAAAATTCCGGGTGTAAAATCCATTGGCCCTGCTAGCATACGCGTAAACGCCAACATTGGCGTATGCTCTGGAGGGTTGGGTGGTGTACCCCAAGCATTAAACTCTTGACCTCTTGCCCCCTCACGGCTTAACCAGTTTGGATATGTGCGGCGCAATCCGGTATCTTTGATGGGTTCGTGACTATTAATACTAATTTGATACTTGGATGCACGCTTTACGTTATCTAGATATTCGTTGACCATGAATTGACCATCATGCCATTCAAAGCGAGGGATGCCTCGCTCGTCTATACGTTTGATGTTGCCACCATCAGCAACATAGCCAGTTTTGACCTGGCGCACACCAACTTGTTGGTATAGTTTAAATGCATCATCCATTTGGTTGCGATAGTTGCTGACATTACCAGATGTCTCGTGATGGCCAATAAGGCGCGCCCCGACTTTTTTGCCATGCTCACTAATGGCTGCAATATCAAAATCTGGATAGGTTTGAGTGAAGCTAAACACATCGCCGTTATAGAACCAGTCACCGTCCCATCCAGTATTCCAGCCTTCAACTAATACGCCATCGAATCCATGCTTTGCCGCAAAGCTCAAGTATTCTTTAGTGCGTTCGGTAGTGGCGCCATGTTTTTCACCACTGCCCCAGGTATTTTTGCCGATATGCATACCCCACCAAATACCCAAATATTTACCAGGCTCGATCCATGACGTATCTGCTAATTTATTGGGCTCATTTAGGTTTAAAATGAGATGAGAGTTGAGCAAGTCAGTGGCTTTATCGCCTATCTGCAAGGTTCTCCATGGCGTTTTAAATTGCCCATTGGTTTTAACTTTTATACCATCAGACCAAGGTGTTAAGTCAGCTATAAAAGTGCCTGGACGGCGTTGATTTAAAGTCATTGCTGCATAGTCAACGAGTGCAGCTTCATGCACGCTAATGTGCACGCCATCAGCATTTTTTAGTGTGAAGGGAGTGTGTACGTGTGCTGCATCGTGTAAGCTGGTGGTGTTGTAGGTGTATTCATAACGGTTCCAGCCTCGTGCTGGGATCCACCATGCTGTGCTACTTTCACTCGTTGCAAAATTAAACTCAGTGAGTTCTTTGGTGATGTATAATGCATTGTTTTTATTTACTTCATAGCGAAAGCCTAGACCATCATTAAATACTCTAACACGCAGTATATAGGCTGATTCTTTGTTGTTTTTATCACGCAGCTTAACTTCTAATTCATTGTGTGAATCTTCAATGATACGTGTTTCGCCCCAAGGTTGTTGCCAAGTGCTATGATGCTTGCTGGTGGTTGATGTCGAAATTTCGATGTTGTCTTTCATTGGTGCGGCGCGCTGAAACTCAAAGCCCAATTTAGACCCGTTTAGTAATGGCTTATTGTTAAACGTAACCTGATACTGAGGTTGAGCGTGGTTGTCATCAACTGTGAACTTGATGTTGCCATCGGGAGAGCTGACCGAGTAGCTTGCTGCTTGCGTTGCTGCACAAAACAAACTGCCACACAGTGTTAGAGTGCTGATTAAGCGCATGATGTTACCTAATTTGTTGTCATAAGTGGTGTTTTACTAGCATACTGCCCCAACCCCAAAACTCGGAAATATCTGCATACGTATTCATGTTGAAAGAGTTAGAGTGCACCTCTGGTCTAACTAGGAAGTCACATAGTTAGCAAGCTTGCTCTATACTGATCAGCAAAGCACATGTAAGGAATGCTGGATGAAAAAAATACTCTTGTTGCTTGGATTATTGAGCAGTGCAACACAGGCGCTGGAAATAACCATCACTGACGCACAAGGTGAGCCTGTTGCTGGGGCTGCAGTGTGGTTGACCGGCAAAAATTGGCAAGCTAGCCCATCACAAAAGCAGCGGTTATACAGTATGGGGCAAAAAAATAGGGCGTTTACTCCGCATATCTTAATTGTACCAAACGATAGCCAAGTAGATTTTCCTAACCTAGACTCGATTTTGCATCATGTATACTCATTTTCTCAAGCAAAGTCATTTGAGTTAAAACTGTATAGGGATAAACCTCTTGCACCGGTACAGTTTGAACAAACAGGCGTGATAGAACTGGGTTGTAACATTCATGATTGGATGCTTGGGTATATCATTGTGGTTGACTCTGGTGTTTATGGGCTGACTAACAACAATGGTAAGGTCTCTTTTGCTATAGATAGTTCGCAGGTCGGTAATGCACAATTGAACGTCTGGCATGAGCGATTTGAAAACTTGAATATGCCAGAAAGTGAGCCTTTAACTATCGTTCAAGTTTCTCAGGTCATGCAATATCAGATCAAACAACCTTTGCTCGAAAAATTGGAGTTCCTTAGTGATGAAACGGATGATTACGAGTAAGTATATAAGGCTATTTGTCAGTGCACTGATGATAAGCCCCTGTGTGGCTGCGCAAGGTGTGTCTGCACAGTTTAAGGGCGCGTTGGATGTTTCTTTAACCAATACCAATGATATGCCAGCGTGGCACCAACAAGGCTGGGGAGTTGTGCGCTTTTCTGATGACCATCAGCGTTTAAATATCAGTCGCTTTGCCCTCAGTACTCGGCTGGACTTGAGTTCAGCATGGTCAGCGCACGCAGTAGCACAATATGTTCCAGATCCAAATGATAAAATTGGATTAACCGAAGCCTATGTGCAATATCAGCCCTTGGCGCAGGGTTACCAATTAAGTGCTCGGTTTGGTGGGTTTTACCCTCGTATGTCGTTAGAAAACCCCGCGCTTGGATGGTCATCGCCGTACACTTATCACTATTCTGGCTTGAATGCATGGCTGGGAGAAGAAGTACGTGCCTTTGGTGCAGAGTTTGAACTTAAACGAGCCGCACGTCGGTTTCGCTCTAAGCACGATTTAAGTGTTATCGGCGCTTTATTTAAAGGAAATGATCCTGCCGGTACTTTAGTTGCGTGGCGCGGTTTTGTGCCACATGATAGGCAATCTGTTTTTAATGAGCGTATCGGGTTTGCGCCATTAAAATCTCTGACTTGGCCACAATTGAGACGTCAAGGGCAATATGTAGAACCATTCACCGAAGTGGATGGCCGTTTTGGCTATTATTTAGGCGCGCATTGGAGCTACTTAAAGCGTCACTCTGTGCGCTTTTATTGGTATGACAATAATGGCGATCCTGCGGCTATCAACTATGTCACTAAGCAGTACGCATGGGATACCAAGTTTTGGAGTCTAGCATGGCGGACAAAGTTTAATACACAAACTCAGCTTATCATGCAGGCGATGTTAGGAAACACGGCAATGGGCCCAACACGCGGTGTCGATAATGACTTTTACAGTTGGTTTGCTATGGTTAGCCACACCTTTGATGATTATCGATTTAGCCTAAGAGCAGAGCAATCTAAAGTGATAGATAAAGACGCTTGGCAGTTTGATGAAAATGCCAGTTTTAGCAAAGGTTTGACAATGAATATACAAAAGTCACTGTCAGATAAATGGCAATTGGGTGCAGAATTACAGCTTATTGATTATGAAGCTGATGCGCGTTTGGCAGTCGGCAGAGCGCTAGGCCTAGATGAGCAAGTATGGCGCATCACTGCTCAGTACAAGTTTTAAAAAAGCCAATGCCGTTCACCTTAAGTGAACGGCATTAGTCAATAAGGCGCTTTAATTACTAATCACATAGGCGATTTAAGCCATTTAACGCTGCGACTCGGTATGCCTCAGCCATAGTTGGGTAATTAAAAGTGGTGTTGACGAAGTACTCAACATTATTACCAGGCCCTTTTTGCTCCATAATGGCTTGGCCGATATGTACAATTTCGGAGGCTCTTTCTCCAAAGCAATGCACCCCAAGCAGTTCTTTTGTCTCAGCGTGAAATAGTAATTTTAGGCTACCAACTTCCGTGCCTGTGATCTGAGCGCGAGCCAGGTGCTTAAATTGTGCACGGCCCACTTCATAGGGAATTTTTGCAGCTGTAAGTTGTTGCTCTGTTTTACCAACTGAGCTCATTTCTGGGATGGTATAAATGCCCGCAGGAATATCGATGATCAACTTGTCTGCACATTCGCCATGGGCAATTGCATCTGCAGCAATACGGCCTTGATCGAATGCCGCACTGGCTAAACTGGGGTAACCAATGACATCACCAACCGCATACACATTTTTAACGTCGGTTTGGTAGTTTTCGTTTACTTTTAATTGCCCGCGACCATCTGCCTGTAAGCCGATGGCTGCTAAGTTCAGGTCATCAGTGTTACCTGTGCGTCCATTAGCGAATAAAATACAGTCGGCTTTAACACGTTTGCCCGATTTTAAATGCAAGATCACACAATCATCTCGGGTTTCTACGCGAGCAAAGTCTTCATTATGACGAATAACAATACCACTATTCCAAAAGTGATAGCTGAGCGCATCAGATATCTCAGCATCCATGAATGCTAGTAAGCGGTCGCGGGTATTTACTAAGTCAACTTTTGCGCCTAAGCCTTTAAAAATAGATGCATATTCACAGCCAATTACACCCGCACCGTAGATCAATACGCGTTGTGGATTGTGCTTTAAGCTTAAAATGGTGTCACTGTCGTAAATACGTGGGTGAGCAAAGTCTACTTCTGGTGGCCGATATGGACGAGACCCAGTAGCAATAACGATGGTGTGCGCGGTGATCAGCTCTTGAGAGCCATCGATATGCTCGACCTTTATGGTGTGCTGATCAACAAAGCTGGCATTGCCTTGATACAAATGGATCCGATTACGTTCATAAAAGCTACTACGCAGGTTTGACTGTTTTGAAATCACGGTACTAGCATGGTTCAAAATATCTTGAAATGTATGTCGCTGTGGCTTTTCAGTAAATCGGTATAAAGGGTTAGCCTTGTACTCAATTAATCGACTCACGGAGTGACGGAGTGCTTTCGAGGGGATTGTTCCCCAGTGTACGCATCCACCGCCTACGGCTTGTTGCCTTTCAATAACAGCGACTTTTTTTTGGCTTTTAGATAAGTTCATAGCCGCCCCTTCACCCCCGGGGCCCGTGCCAATGATAATTGCATCGTATTGATATGTGTCAGCAGCTTCTGTCGTCGCTGCTGGTTTACTTTTTGGCTTAGCCACGGCCTCTCCTCATTCTATTTTAGAGGCCGCTAAAGTGTTAGCTAAAAGACGGTTTTAGCAGCCTCGCATTTAATGCTAACCACGCTTGTTTTTGAGTTTGCCAAGCCGCTTCCAATTCTTGATATTGCTTCATTAAGGCGGACTTTTCACAGTGCTCAAGCATGGAGTCTTTTCTTGCTTCAATTAATTGCTTTTGTACACCACAAAAGGTCTGGAGCTTTTTCAGAAGCAATTCATACTCTTGATGTAACAATGTAAGCTTATCTTGCGCTAAAGGCAATTTTGCAAGACGTACTTTTGTTTTTAGGAGTAAAGTTTCTGCTTTGGCCTTTTCAATTCGCTCAATCGGCGTGCGCTTAAGTTTAGACGCAAGTCCAACAGCGGCCATTGCTCGAATGATCCATTTAGTCGGATCATAGTGGTACCATCGAATACCATTACGATAGTCACTGGCAAAAATATGGTGAAAATTATGGTAGCCTTCGCCATAAGTGAACAGCGCTAAAAAGCCATTATCACGCGCGGTGTTTTTTTCGGTATAAGGGCGAGAGCCCCAGATGTGTGCTAGTGAGTTGATAAAAAAGGTGAAATGCTGGCTTAGTACCAATCTAAGCACCCCAGCTAACAGTAGCATACCAATGATTTCCGACACACTATTAGAAAATAGCAGGCCTAGCATGAGTGGAATACCAATATTGGTGAGTAAAACCAGCTTTAGATAATGGCGATGCTGAAACATCACTATCTTGTTACGTTGTAAGTCGCGCGCATTGTTATAATTACTGTAACTCTCACCTTGATAATCTCTAAGCATCCACCCTATATGACTGTACCAAAACCCATTAGTTGCGGCGTATGGATCTTTGACGGGATCGTCAACCTGTCCATGGTGAACGCGATGGTCACTACTCCAATGTAGTGCGCTGTTTTGCAGGGCAAAGGCCCCTCCAATGGCAAATACCCATTGAACGGCAGGGTGGGCGTCATATGCTTTGTGCGCCCAGAGTCGGTGATAGCCTGCGGTAATTGATAAGCCAGCAAAGAACATACAACACACAAATGCAATCCAGTGAGTTGCGGTAAATCCATAGGTAAAGCCGTACCAAGGAACGAGTGTGATGGCTGCCAAGAATGACAGACTAAAAAATATGACATTGGTCCAAATAATGGGTGGTTTTTTCATGATTTGTTAATTTCAGCGTACACTTGTAAGCTAAAATAATATTTCATTCTGCTGCCGTCAAGTATTAGACTTGAGATCGTTTGAAAAAATTGCGATTGGAGTAGAGGATGTCGGGTGTTCGCGCACAACAAAAACAAAAAACAAGGCAAGCATTGATTGAAGCTGCATTCAATCAACTTAGTGCAGAACACAGTTTTTCTAACCTTAGCTTACGTGAAGTTGCACGAGAGGCTGGAATTGCACCCACCTCATTTTATCGACATTTTAAAGATATGAATGAGCTTGGGTTAACCATGGTAGATGAAGCAGGTTTAACCCTGCGTCAATTGATGCGCCAAGCGCGCAGACGAATCGCCAGTGGTGGCAGTGTGATCATCACCTCCGTTGAAACTTTTATGGAATTTATTGATACTTCAAGCAACCAGTTTAGATTACTACTGAGGGAGCGTTCAGGTACTTCTAAAGCCTTTAGAGCCGCGGTTGCCAGAGAGATTAAACATTTCATTCTCGAACTTGCACATTATCTCGAAAGTGAAACACCTTGTGATAAAAACCATGCTTACATGCAAGCAGAAGCCATGGTTACGTTGGTTTTTAATGCGGGTGCAGAAGCGTTAGATCAAGATGCTCAGCAAAGAGCAGAACTCACAGAAAGGTTAATTTGGCAGTTGCGTTATATCGCGCGCGGTGCCAACCACTATGGGGCACAGTCATAAAGTGATGTGCCAACATTCTTATTTATTCAGTCAATGAAGTGAGAAAATGTTGCCTTTTAGCCACTAAAGGGCAGCTTGTTGCGATTTATTTCTAGTGTTTTAATGCTAAAAATCACCCATTTTTACTATATTTGTACCCGATTAATCAGTGAATTTATAGTGGAATAGATTATTCCTTCTCACCAACCCCGTTTGTAACAAAAAAGTTTTCTTTCTGTTTTTTATTTGTTTCAGCGGCTTATCGATATTGTAAAGTTATTCATTCTTTTTTGTTATTTAATTGTTAAATTTGATGCATTACTCTATATCACAATTAACCACCCTTGGTTCTAGAAGGGGAGGAGTAATAAGTTTAACAAGGAATTGAAATGAACAAGTTTTCGGTTTTTATTGCCTCTGGGTTACTCAGTATAACCACAACGGCTCAGGCTGTTCAGAGCCACACTTTACTTAATCAAGCACATGTTTGGCAGGTGTTAGAGCAGTCGATAGCCAAGCAAGGGCTTGGTTTAACAAAGCACTCTAATGTGCGAAATGCCACTGACGGATATGACGCTGCATTTAGCTATCAACTAATTAAACAAACAGGAAAGCAAAAAGAGTATCGCCATTATCAAACCTATTTGGGCCAGTGGCCTGTGTTGGGTGGGCGTTTTGTGCTGGTCAGTAATGATCATGGGCAGGTTAAGCAAGGGCTAGGCAAAGCAATCCTAGCAAAAGGCACTGTGCGCTATGCAACCCCAAAACGCTTTTTACAGTCAGACGAACAGGTGTTAGCGGATATCGCTAAACAGCAAAATGTAATCGCACCAGGCGCTAAACTAACGCGAGCTTATGAGATCAGCAATGGACAATTGAACCCTGTTATCGTGCTAAAAGCGCGTGCCTATCGCTATATTTTTGATGCAAGAACACTACAAATTCTTAGTCGTAAGCCAGACTTAGATGCGTTAACCAGCGATTTGGTCGCAGGCGGTGGGATTGGGGGGAATGAAAAGCTCGGTGCAATTTGCTACTCACCTCAGCCACAAAGTATGAGTAAATGCTTAGATTATCAATTCGACTCTAGCACGCCTAAAGGTCAGGAATTACTATTCCAAGTTCAAGAAAGCGCAATATTTCAGGCATTTTCAGGTTACCCGTTTATTGTCAGTAAGCGCAGCGGTACCTGCACGCTAGAAAACCCTTATGTTAAAACCATTGATTACATGAACGATAAATCGGTCGCTGCAAGTTATCAATGCGACAGTACAAACGAGCATTTTGATAAGCAGCGTATCGACGATCAGTTCTATGACTATTACAGCTATTTAGCGGTCAATGAAGCGCATTTTAATGCCGGTGTGGTGATGCAGTATTACCACACTTTGCTTAAACAAATGTATCCACAGCAAACATCAGATTGTGACTACAATGGCTTTTGTTTAAAACAGTTGAAACAAAATGTGGGTAATAACACCTACGGTAATACCCAAGCTAACTGGGACGACTCTCACGTAAATTACGGCACTGGAAATTACGGCGGTACTCATTATTTTCACACAACTTTGGATGTTGTGGCACATGAGGCAAGTCATGCTGTGACATTTTGGAATAGCCAGCTAGGCGCTGCGGATCAAGATGGGGCAATAAACGAAGCATTCTCTGATATTGCCAGCGTGGCGATATTGGATCACTTACAAGCAAACGTGTCTGGCGCCTATAGCCAATCCGTGGCTTATTTAAATCAAATTAGTGATAGTGCTCAAAATCATCAGAAAAACCGTAAATGGTGGTACGGTTGGGATGTTATGTATGAAGACAAAGGGGCTCGATTCTTCGAGATGCCTTCATGGGATGGACGCAGTATTGATCATTTCAAAGATTATCAAACAGGGCTATCCACCTACCATATCGGAGGCGTGTTAAGAAAAGCATTCTATGAGCTAGTCAAAACACAGCATTGGTCAATTGAAGATGCTTTTAAGTTATTTTTACGTGCCAATATAGAGTGCTTTTTTCCAGGTGCTAGCATCGAAGATGCGGGGCAATGCTTACTTTCTCAAGCCGGCAATTTCACGTATTTAGGTGCTGAGTCTAAGTTAAAAGCCGATATTGATGAAACTTTACATTCTGTGGGTGTGATCGCGCGCAGCTCAGACATATCAACATTGGATTTTACCAGTAGCATTAACTACAACACGGTAATTTACCGCGTTGCAAGTGTACCAGTAAACGATATTGCAAGGATTGATATTGCTTGGGGCGATGGCACCGAAGAGCGTTGGCAAGAAGGAGATTTGAGCAATATTTATGATTATCTTGAGCGCTCTCGTCAAGTCAATGTGGATGATTTAGTACGCTTTAAACTGACGGTGACACTTAAAAATGGCCAGCAAAAAGAGGGCTACCGGCACTTTTACAGTCGTGCAGTGGGGGCTTCTTGCGAACCATATTTTAATCAAGGTCAAGTGCACACCACCGATGTGAGTGTCAATGGTACACCACTTACGCTCAGCAGTGAGCGTTATCAAAGTTTGCTAGCTAATGCAGTTTCATTTAATAGGCATAACGAACAGGCCTTAACGTTACCATCATCACTGAGCGATAAGCGCGTCACTTTGTTAGTTGACAGTAATCGCAATGGTTTATTCTCAGCCGATGAAATGGTTTTAAACAATCAACTAATTGGTAGTGGTACGGTGAATTTTACTTTGCCAGAGACACTCTCTGCTGGCGTTACTATGTTGCGTATCGCTATTGGTAGTGAATATAACTTCTACGACACGTGTGGACATACCAAACTAGCTCAGGTGATTGATTTAAAAGCAGACATAGACGTGCCTGAGCTTCCAATCAAGGCGAGCTTTGACTATCAAGTTCTAGCAGATAATCGCGTTGAATTTACCAATACTTCACAGGCTAATATGTTGCGCCAGCCTAAGTATCAATGGCAGTTTGGCTTTGATGGCCGCACCAGCTCAGCGCAAAATCCAGGCGTTATTGATTACCCTAAAGTGGCAGGCAATTACACGGCGACCTTATCGGTAAGTTACCAAGATGGCAGCGGTGAAACAGACACGGCTAGTAAAAACATCTCATTGTCTGAGCCTCAGCAATGTGTGGTTGCTATAAGCGATCAAAATAATGCCAATGCGTTTTATATCGATCAAATCATGATGTGGACATCGATCAATGACCGCCTATCGGTTACCGGTGCGCAAGGCACTAATAGCGCAGGCTACGTACTGCATAAACCTAACTTTAGTTTCACTCGCTCACAAGAGCTTACGGTCGATATTGTCAGCAATGAGATCAGTGAATCAACAGCTGAACGTCTTTTGAACAATCGAGAAAATGAGCTGCGTTTCACGATCTGGCTGGATAAGGATGAAGACAAAAAGTTTGAGCTCGGTGAAGAAAACTTTAGCGACATGAATAGCAATTACCTCAAAGAGTGCAGTAATGGTCGTTGTCGTATTAAAGCCAGTCAATCACTGTTCTTGCCGTATGTTCGCTGGTGGGAAGGTAAAGACTATGTGATCCGCGCGCGCTTAGAAGAGCTACCTCAAGCAAGTAAAGGTCAAGATGGCTGTCATAACTTCCATTACGGTGAAGTCTCCGACATCAAGTTCTCAGTCACCGGCTGGTAGATAACACCGCTTTTGCAGTAAGGGCCCTTGTATCAATTGATACAAGGTTCCTGAGCTTGTGCTCAAAAAACGTCAATAAAGGTAAAAATAACATAGGGAATCAAGATGAAATTACTCAGTTTATCTGTCGCGCTGGCATTAGGTGCGGCTACGTCAATAGCACAAGCACAAAGTGATGTTGTGCAGGTTAATGCCAGCTCACCGGTACTTGAAATTAAGCAAGGGTTCGTAAAATCAGACTTAACCAGCAAGCAAAATATACAAGCGCTAAAACAGCGTTTAAACAAATATGGGCTTAACAAGCAAAATAGACCCCATTTGTTTAACGTGATCGACAAGCAGTATGCACGTAGCTTAGCTGCACCAAGCTTGGCCATACCCAGCGTGAGTATGGCGAATGATTGTAATGCACATAACTCAAGTTTGTGTTCTTTTTTCAAGCATATGGGCATTGAAGTTGCGACTTTACCTGGTACCAATGAAGAATATCTCGTGGTATCTGCACTGAACAGCGAAAAAAAACCAACCAACTATACGTTCATTGATATCACTTTGGTAAACGAAAAAGGTGAATCGATCACGTTACCGCGCTATGCCGAGTTTTTTGGCGATGGTGAGCAAGAGAAAAAACGTAAGTCAATTTATTCATCAGCGCGACTAAGTGACGCTTTGGCTAAGTTACAAAGTGCCGAACAAATTTACGCTGATGCGTGGGTTACCGTGGTATATACCGACGCAAATGGTAACGAAGTTGTCGAAGATAGAAACTCCAAAGTCGAATATTCAAAAGATACTATCTTAGGAGAGTTGGGCTTGATAACCCCTGAAGTACAAAGCGGCGCGCCAATGGTATCAGTGCAAAATGCGGGTACATTAACCACCGACTTTGGCTCGACTTTATCTCATCCTAAAGACTTACGTTCAAAAGAAGCTGGGCAGCTAGACAATAAAATAATTGTTTGTTTAAACCGTAATTATGGTGATTGTGACTACGAGAATATTTACCCAGCTGGTACGCCTAATGATCAGTTAAAGTTGAAGATCCCATTTGTGGGTGAATACATCATGATGGGTAAAGTAACGCGTATCTATCGACCTGATTGGAGCGTCATTGATGTGGTTGATAACGGTGATGGTAGTACGACCCTTAAAAGTGGCCCTCAGGTACAAAAGCCTGATGTGATCGACTTTGGCTCTAATATCTTTATTCAGACTAAAGAGGGCGGCGGTGCCACGTCGATTTCCGGTGATCAGTACAACGATATTCAAAACTTCTTCGCGGATAACATCCAAGTGGAATACATCCCATTTGGTCGGCGGACCAAGACCAAATTGTCATGGAATATCACTCGCAACCAAGGGGTGTTTGGTGATGCAACCTTATATGGGCGTTACCAAGATGCCAACTGGATAATGAATATCGCAGTGGATAATGAACCGCGTCCTGGTCAAACAGCCCGTGCTGAGACCGTCGTAATTGGCTCTGCTGGGTTAGGTTCGTGGGAAGATATCGACTACCCACAAATGCAAATTGTGTATAGCTGTTTAGCACAAGGCAGTTTGATCACCTTGCCTGATGGTTCGCAAATGCCGATTGAAAAGCTTGCCGTAGGCGACCTAGTAATGGGCGCGAGCCAATACAACCCTGCGAATCGTTTAGCGCTTGAAATAAAAGATATTTCAGTTGGAGTTGAAGCCATTCCAATGATTGAAATTAAAACCAAATCAGGCAAAAAGTTACTGTTGACCGAATCTCACCCAGTGATCATGCAATCGGGGGAGTCTATTTGGGCTAACGAAGTGCAGCTAGGTGACCGTATTCATACCCAAGATGGTATTGAATTTGTAAGCAAAATTAAGGAAGTGAAATTTAAAGATAAAGTTTATAACTTACGTTTATCACGCAGCAAAGACGACCCAAATTACTTAGAGGGTGAAACCTTCAGTATGTTTGCTAACGGTCTGCAAGTTGGGGATTTGGCCATGCAAAGTAACAATGAGTTTAAGGAAAAAGTTGAAACGCAGCAGGATGTTTTGAATCGCTTACCTGAACCTTGGCACAAAGACTACCTTAACAGCATTAAGTAATAGGAATGGCCTCAGAAGGCCATCTCATGGAGTGAATTATGAATAAATTTATAAACATAAATATCTTAGTCGCTGCACTGTGTTCCACGTCAGCGTTTGCTTTGGATGAATCGCAAGAGACTAAGAAAAGCTTAATTAAACCTAGCACCATTGATGCGGTGCCGCTGGGCACGGCCTATCACAGTAAAGGTGAAAACTACCTTGGTCTACAGTCGGTTAAAGGAGTACAGGCTGAGCATTTGGGTAACACTAAAATCGACTTTCGTGTTGGTGTTGATTTAGGTTATGAGCAAGCACTTAAGCTGATTGACGGTAAGGTGGATGCAGGTTTTAAATTTCCTGCGGTGCGGGTTGATGCTGGGGCTAACTATGCCAAAGATATCAGCGCTGATAAATACACCGGCACCTATACCGTTTATTCATCGATGAAACCGAAATCTCGTATGTTGATGCCAAATGGTATGGTGGGTTATGAGCCGACTCAAGCGGCGCTTGATTTGGCTCAAGCGCAACCTGGCAATCGCGAAAAGAACTTAGGTGATGGCTTTGTACATGGCTTTGCCTATGGCTCAAACGTGGTGATCAATATGAAAATTGATTATCGCAATGAAGAAGACAAACGTTCTATAGGCGGTTACTTGAGTGTTGACTGGATTGGTAAAGTCAAAGTGGATGGACAGCTGCAAAAGCTTGATGACAGCAAGCGTCAATCAGTAAAGATCACCATCAGTGGGTATCAAAGTGGTGGCGATCCAAACCGGTTATTAAACATCATACCTAACGGCATTATGCGTTGTACTTTACTCAACCCAGAGCCTTGCTTTGAACTGTTTGAATCTGCGATTAACTATTTGAAAAATGATTATATTAATCAGTTTGATTCACTAGATAGTTATAACGTTACCGAAGCCTACATTGCTGAGTATCAAGACTCAGGCCCGGCTTTACAAGCGTTAGTACCAGCACAAGGCTATGAAGGAGCAAATTACTTAACCAAGTTGGTTGTAAAAGAGCTAACAGCTCGCTGGATTGAAGAGCGTTTAACTTACCGCCGTGCTAAGAACCTGCAGCGTTACTACGCCTCACAGTTTAATAATGAGCAATTAGCTCAGTTGAGTAACATCGAATCAGCCAGCCGTAATAACGCCAATTTATTTGCCGATATGGTTGACTATTGCGAGCAAAATCCAGAAGGGAATTATTGCACTGAATATGAAGCTGCGAATTTGGTTTATTACACCGACTACAGTAGCTACAGCGATGTTTTGAAGTAAGGAAACGATCATGATGAAACCACTATTTATTGCCACATCTGTGATGTGTGCAGCAACACAAGTACAAGCGGCGACGGCGCTTGAACAGCAAGCAAGTTACAACGAAGTTGGAGAGTTTTTAACGGTTGCGCAAGCGCAAGGGCGCTTTGCATGGCTGGAAAAGTGTTACGACGGGTTGCTCGTTGAGATTTGGGAGCAATCTCATGACACCACGCAAATTGTGAGCAAGGAAGAGAAGCTTAAGCAGCTCAGAGCGCTTTGGCTATCAGCGGACAAAATTGCGCAAGGTCGCGTGAACTATTTAACGTTTGCCAATAGCGATTTTAGTAACCCGTATCAATGGCGAGCGGGTAACAGTGTAAACGACGCTTGTGGCACGATGCCGCCAGAGTATGTGCCTGTCGCTTTGCATACCACCTTATTGAAAAACCAATATTGCGAGAACCAAAGTTACGACAATGAATGGGAGTGGATTGAAAAAATCACGATAGAGGGGTTTAGCCATGAATCTCAAAGTCATGGGTACAGCGCTATCACAGGAAAAGTGGTGACTTTACCCGCTGGTAGGGCGGTCAAAATGTCAGTTACACCAGGAAATAAAGAGCCACAGTATCCTTCGTATGTGGCAATGCGTGTTTGGATTGATTGGGATCAGGATGGGGTGATGAGTGAATCAGAAATGGTCCATAAATCAGCATCCGATGGCCCTTTTCAATTTACTTTTGAAGTACCTACAGAGGTGCCTGATGGTGTCACCTTGATGCGTATTGCCAGTGATGCTGGTGGCGGTTCTGATAACGCATGTAAGCGTATTCAGTATGGTGAGGTGGAAGACTACCTGGTGACAATTCGTTAAGGACAAAACAATGAAACCAATTTATTCAACAATGCTATTACTTGGCCTGTGCACGAATTCTGCAATGGCTAAATACAACGATGTTATTGCAAAAGAAACGATTAATTCAGGTTCGTCTATTTCAGGCTTAATCAATGACCATATTGCCATAGGTACGGCTTATGACAGCCAAACCAAGCGCTTTTTGAATGTACAGCCTGTTGCTGGGCGGATTGATGAAACATACGGTAACAGTGAAGTGACGTTTAAAACGGGCATTGATATGAGCTACGATGATTTGCTCAGCACACTCAATGGTAGCGTTGACTTAGATGTAAACTTCCCTGTCGTGCGCGTATCAGCAGGGGCGTCACTGGCTAAAGAAATGGCCTCAAGTACATATTCAAGTTCGTATACCTTTAGTGCTCGTAGTACCCCTAAAAAACGTTTGTTCTTACCACAAGATAGTAATATTGGTTATACCCTGTCACAAGCCGGAGAGGAAATTGCGAACAAGCACCAAGCTAAGTTGCAACAGCTCGCTGGCGATGAGTTTGTGTCGGCAATCGAATATGGTGCCAATATTATGGTGAACCTGAAGATAGATTACGGCAGCAACAAAGATAAGTCAGAAATTGGTGGTTATCTTGATGTGGACTTATATGGTGGGGTATTCAACGTAGGTGGGCAACTTAAATACTTACAGGATGATACCAAATCGTCGGTAAAAATCACTGTGAGAGCTATCCAAAATGGTGGTGACCCTAAGCAGTTATTAAGCATTATTCCCAATAATATTATTACCTGTTCATTAGACAACCCTAAACCATGTTTTGATATGTTTTATGAAGCGGTGCAATATGCCAAGACAGGATTTGGCTCACAGTTAAATTCACTGAGTGACTATAACGTCGTGCGCTATTACACCACACGTTATGACAGTGCTTCTTTGGCGCTGCGCCCTTTGGTTGCTGATTATCAAACCATTCGCAATGCCACTAAGTGGTTGATCAGTGAATTAGAAGATGACTTTAAGCAAGCGGTACTTGATGAGCAACGAGCTTCTAATTTATTGACTAGTTACTATGCATATTTACCCGAAACTCAGCGCAGTGCTGTCGAGACGATTAGAAACCTTGCCTATGACAACGCATGGTTTTTATTCAACGCCGCACAGTTTTGTCGCGATAATCCTTTTGGTACTGCGTGTGAAGACGAAGTGCAAAAAATGAAAGATGATTGTGCCCGTCGTGGCAAAGTATGTCCTGCAAGCTATGATGTGACGCAGCTCCAGTTGCCACAGTCGGACCGCTTAGATTGGAAGCAGTGCGAACTGGCACGTCAAGAGGCCGTGCGCGCAGGTATTGTCAGTGAAAACGACAGTGTGAAATATCGTAATATGCGCTGGGCACCTACTTTTATCAATATCAATGCACCTGCTTTGGGTATTTTAAATTGGCGCTTGTGTGAGGGGGCTTTAAGCACCTACGGTAACGCGTTCAATGCGGGTTAAACAAACCCGTAGACCAAGGTGCATCCCCTAGTGTGCCTTGGTCATTTTACAAAGGATCTATCATGAAATTAATAGCAGTATTAATGCTTGTGCTGACCTTTAATGTGTCGGCGAAGCGCTATTATAGCGAACAATTCAACGAGCAAGATTTAGGTAAAGCATTTGATACCCAACTACATCAGCCATCCACTCACTGTCTCACTGGCACTGTTAAGTTTCATCAAGAAAGTGCTGGGCAACTGGATTACCTGCAGCATTTAAACGAAACTCAGATCAGGCGGCGTACGTTTGGTGAAGTGCATGGTGGTGTGAATTTGTTTATCGTGGCGGGCAGCGTGTCGACGTCTATTACTCACCGCAATGCAACAGATAATTTGACCTTAACATCGCAACTACATCTCAACATGTCGCAAGGACACAGTACCTTAGAAAATCGTCATGTGCTTAAAGGTGCTGCGCACTGTGGCGACCAGTTTATTTATCAAGTGAACTTCGGACGGGACCTTTTTATCAACACTCGCTTGCACTTTCGCTCTGAAGCTGATTACAAGAAGTACGTGACAAAAATAAAAATTAGATTGCTGTTTTTCAAAAAAACTAAAACCAAGGTCAAAGAGATAGAAAAATTTGCACAAAATGCGGTGCTGACTATTGATGCTAACTCGAGTGGCACTTTACCTCCTAGCCTCCAGCAAATACTTAATACCAACCCAATACACTGTCGAGGTGCGAATATTTCACCTTGTTTAAATACGTTACAAATGTTGGCTGATTACACATTTGGTGGTCAGTTAAGTAATGACTTACAAGCCCTGCCAAAACTGCCACGTAGCATTGTGACTAAAAGTTACGAAGAGTCAGGGCATTTTGAAGTAAACAATGATATATCAGTAGACACCCAACAATATGAACAGATTTGGCATGATATAGAACAGCGTTATGGCGCAGCAGTTCGACGTCAGCAGCGCGCTGAAGCATTTCTAGCTGTTGCCACAGAGCAGGAGCAACAGAATGCCCAAGCTGAGTATGAAGCTGCTTGGCAACAAGTAACTCAGCTACAAGCATTACGTAATGTCTGTCTTGCACAACCTTGGTTAGGGCAATGCTTGTAATGTATAAAAAATGGCTAAACAGCGTGAGTTTTGTATTTTTGTTTAAAAAGTAATTCTAAGCAGGTAATCAATGCGCAGCTCCATTTTCATTCATTGAGAGCAAGTTGACTGTATTGATTATTTATATTTTGTTGCTTTAATGAATGTATCTTGCTTTTGTTATCGGGTTTTATTCTTTTTGGCGGTTTTTTTATGCTTGATCTTACTTTGTGACCCATGTTACAACATAGCCAATCCATCAACAGGACAACTTTGCTCTATGAAAAACATCACGCTTTTGTCACTACTGCTTAACCTCTTACTGATTAATTGTGTCAGTGGGGTGTAGTGCGCGTAAATAGAGCTACTACTTTTAACCCCGCAGTTGCGGGGTTTTTTATTTTTGGGGATGAGGAATAAGTTATGCAGGATAAAGTGTGGATATTTGATACGACATTGCGTGATGGTGAGCAAGCGTTAAAAGCCAGCCTGACAGAAAACGACAAAATTCAGTTAGCTCACGCGATTAGCCGCCTAAATGTTGACGTAATGGAAGTTGGATTTCCCGTATCTAGTCCAGCAGACTTTAGAGCGGTACAGCGTATTGCAACTGAAGTGAGAAACCCGATTATCTGCGGGTTGGCCCGAGCAGTGAGCAAAGATATTGAAGCGTGCGGTGAAGCACTAAAACCAGCACAACGCAGTCGTATTCATACTTTTATCGCGACCAGCCCACTGCATTTAGAGCATAAACTACGCATGAGCTTGGATGATGCAACGGCCATGGCGGTTAAATCAATAAAGCTTGCGCGTAATTACACAGATGATGTTGAGTTTTCCTGTGAAGATGCGGGGCGCACACCTCATGCTGATTTATGTCGAATTGTAGAGGCCGCGATAAACGCAGGAGCCTCTACCATCAACTTGCCCGATACAGTTGGTTACGTGACGCCTGATGAATATGCGGCAATGATCCACCATTTAATGAACAATGTACCAAATATAGATAAAGCACGTCTTAGCGTGCATTGTCATAATGATTTAGGTTTGGCTGTGGCTAACTCGATTGCGGCAGTACAAGCAGGCGCAAGGCAAATTGAATGCACCGTAAATGGCATTGGTGAGCGCGCGGGTAATTGTTCGCTAGAAGAAGTGGCGATGATCATGAAAATGCGCCAAGACCACTTAAAAGTACATACTGATATTCACAGTGAAGAAATTTATCGTGCTTCTCGGCAAGTGGCAAAAATTTGCAACATGGCGGTACAACCGAATAAAGCCATTGTCGGCGAAAATGCCTTTGCACACAGCTCTGGTATTCACCAAGATGGCGTGCTTAAAGCACAAAATACTTACGAGATCATGTCACCTGAAAGTGTCGGGGTGCCAAACAACCAATTGAACATGACTTCACGTTCAGGTCGCCATGTTATCGAACATCGTTTAACAGAATTGGGCTATCAAAAGTCTGATTATGATATGGACAAGCTCTATGAAAGCTTTTTGGCTTTGGCTGACCAAAAGGGGACGGTTTACGACTACGATCTTGAGGCGATGATCTACTTTAATCAGATCAACGATGACGATGACCATTACCAATTGGAGTTTGTTAATTCCACTTCTAATTCGCAATCAGTGGCCAGCTCAACTATTGGGATGACTGTGGGTGAGCAGTCTAAGCAAGAAGCAGCGACGGGGAACGGTCCGGTTGAAGCCTCATTTCTAGCCATTGAACGAATTACCGGCATGGCGGTTGAGGTCATTGAATATAACTTAGATGCAACCGGACAAGGTGCCAGCTCCTTGGGGCAAGTTGACATTATTGCCAAATATAACGGACGACAATATCACGGTGCAGGTCTTGCCGCTGACATTGTTGAAGCATCGGTGCGGGCTATGATCCGCGTTTACAATCTTATCGATAGAGCGCAAAAAGTCTCTAGTTTAAAACAACAAAGGAAAGCAGGATGAGCCAAGCAAGTTACCAAGTTGCCGTACTTCCCGGAGATGGCATTGGCCCAGAAGTAATGGCGGCGGCACTGAAGGTGCTGGATGCGGTCAGTGATAAATTTAATTTTAAAATAACGCGTGCAGAATATGCCATTGGTGGTGCGGCTATTGATGCGCATGGCCAAGCACTTCCCGCCTCAACGCTTGCGGCGTGCGAGGCTGCCGACGCGATTTTATTTGGCTCGGTAGGTGGTCCAAAGTGGGAACATCTGCCTCCAGAGCAACAACCTGAGCGGGCTTCTTTGTTACCCCTTCGCAAGCATTTTGGCTTGTTCTGTAACTTACGCCCTGCGCAGTTGCTACCAGCATTAAGTGCGGCGTCGCCACTTCGTGCCGATATCAGCGAACAAGGCTTTGATATTCTATGTGTTCGTGAGCTTACGGGCGGTATTTATTTTGGCGAAAAAGGGCGAGAGGGAGCAGGGCAAGAAGAATCGGCTTTTGATACTCAGCGTTATTCACGTCATGAAATTGAGCGCATAGCACGCTTTGCCTTTGAAGCGGCCAAATTGCGTCACAACCACGTAACGTCTGTAGATAAAGCGAATGTGTTGGCATCCAGTGTACTGTGGCGAGAAGTTGTCACTGAAGTCAGTCAAGATTATCCGGAGGTTAAGCTTGATTATATCTATGTAGATAATGCGGCAATGCAGCTTGTTAAGCAGCCTCAGCAGTTTGATGTGCTGCTATGCGACAACTTGTTCGGCGATATCTTATCTGACGAGTGCGCCATGATCACCGGCTCTATGGGGCTGCTCCCTTCGGCCAGCTTGAATCAATCAGGGTTTGGATTATACGAACCAGCTGGGGGCTCAGCACCTGATATTGCAGGAAAAGGGATTGCTAACCCGATTGCACAAATTTTAAGTGCCGCTTTAATGCTACGTTATTCGCTTAGTCAAGATGAAGCCGCTCGAAGTATCGAAAAAGCCGTTGCAGAAGCGGTAGCCGCGGGTGTCGGTACGCCCGATATATTCCCGCAAGCGGGCTATACCACACAAGATGTCGCACAGGCGATAGTTGCAAGAATTTAACCTATTTTGACAGCAGCCTTCCGTCAGGCTGCTGTTTTAGCTGAGGATGTAGCAAGTGGCACAAACCTTATACGATAAAATATGGCAATCTCATGTGGTTGCCAAAATTAATGAACAAACCGATTTACTATACATTGATAGGCACTTAGTACACGAAGTCACGTCACCGCAAGCGTTTTCTGGCTTGAGAGAAAAAAATCGCGCGGTTAGATGCCCCGAGAAAACCTTTGCGACGATGGATCATAATGTTTCTACTAAAAGCCGCTCTTTGGATGCTGCCAGTGAGGTATCAAAAAATCAGCTAATGGCGCTTGCTAAGAATTGTGAAGAGTTTGGGATTGTGCTGTACGACTTAAACTCTATCAATCAAGGCATTGTACATGTAATGGGTCCTGAGCAAGGGATCACGTTACCGGGCACAACCATTGTATGCGGTGATAGCCATACGTCGACCCATGGCGCATTTGGTGCGTTGGCGCATGGTATTGGAACCTCAGAAGTTGAGCATGTGTTGGCAACGCAAACATTGCAGCAAAAAAAAGCCAAATCACTAAAAATTCAAGTTAATGGCCTATTGCGTCCAACGGTGACGGCAAAAGATTTAATTATGGCGGTCATAGGTAAATTGGGCACCGCAGGTGGCACCGGGTATGTGGCTGAGTTTTGTGGCTCAGCTATTGAGGCGTTGTCGATGGAAGCGCGTATGACCCTGTGTAATATGAGTATTGAAATGGGCGCAAAAGCGGGGCTTATCGCCCCAGATGAAACAACTTATGAATACATAAAAGGTCGACCTTTTGCACCAAAAGGGGATGACTTTGAAGCAGCCGTTGCCTATTGGCGAACACTGTGCACAGACGAAGGTGCTCAGTTTGATTATGTGGTTGAGCTAGATGCCGAAGATATCCAGCCACAAGTGACCTGGGGCACGAGCCCTGAGCAAGTGATCGGCATTGATGAGCTGGTACCAGACCCTGACCAAGAGCCAAATCTTATCAAAGCACAAGCTATTCGCAGTGCATTGCAATACATGGGCTTGCAGGCAGGGCAAAAGTTGTCAGATGCCAAGGTGGATACCGTATTTATAGGCTCGTGTACCAACAGTCGTATTGAGGACTTACGTGCCGCTGCTGATATTGTTAAAGGTAAGCAAGTGGCCAAAGGCGTTGAAGCTTTAATCGTGCCGGGCTCAGGTCTTGTAAAGCAACAAGCCGAACAAGAAGGGCTGGCTGACATTTTTAAAGCCGCTGGCTTTGAATGGCGTGAGCCGGGCTGTTCGATGTGCTTAGCAATGAATGATGATCGTTTAGGTGCGGGTAAGCGCTGTGCTTCAACGTCGAATCGTAATTTTGAAGGTCGTCAGGGGCGTGGTGGTCGCACTCATCTTGTTAGCCCCGCGATGGCGGCAGCAGCAGCAATTGCAGGTCACTTTACTGATATTCGAGGAGAAGCCTAATGAGTTGTTATCATCAAGGGCTGTTGGCACCATTAGATAAAAACAATGTGGATACCGACCAGATCATCCCCAAACAATTTTTGACATCAACAAGTCGAGACGGATTTGATAAAGCGCTATTTTATGATTGGCGCTATCTTGAAGATGGTTCACAAAACCCAGATTTTGTGCTCAATGATGCATGCTACCAAGGTGCGTCGATATTATTGACACGTGATAATTTTGGCTGTGGCTCTTCCCGTGAGCATGCGCCTTGGGCACTGAAGCAGTATGGCTTTAGTGTTATTTTGGCACAGAGCTTTGCTGATATCTTTTTTAACAACTGTGGCAATAACCAAATGCTGTGCATTGCGTTGTCAGCAGAGGTGCTCGAGCAGCTATTTCAATTGACACAGCAGCATAACGATATTCAAATTGAAGTAGACTTGGCCAATCAGCAACTAAAAAGTCAGTATTTTGATGCCATTGACTTTGATGTACGTGCTGATATCAAAGCACGCTTGCTCAGTGGTTTAGATTTTATTGGCGAGACAGAGCAGTTAAACGATAAGATCAATGCCTTTGAGCAGCAGTTAGCGTCTCAAAGACCATGGCAATAGTCTCGGGCATACTCTAGCCTAGTCAATTGCTTTGGCTTTAGGTCTGTTGAGCCTAATTAATTGCAACCAACCAAAGGGTCGATTACCCTTTGGTTTTTTGTATCTGGCTTTTTTGGGATCTCGTCTATGAAATTCACCGCATTAAGCGTTTTGGCGCTTTCTAGTTCGCTCGCGTTGGCACGTCCAGCGCCTTTGGTTTCCATTCCAACACATGATGCATTTTTTAAGCACATTGCTGCACACTGTGGTAAAGCTTTTGAAGGAGAAGTTGTTGTTGATAATGCGCAAGGTCCTAGTTCATTTGCAGGTAAAAAGCTCATAATGCATGTTCGTCGTTGTGATGAGCGCCAACTTCAGGTTCCTTTTCATGTTGGTGATGATGCTTCACGGACTTGGATAATTACAAAAACAGGGAGCGGCTTAAGTTTAAAGCATGATCATCGCCACGAAGATGGTACTGATGATGCATCAACCATGTATGGCGGTCATACCGTGGATGCTGGCTTTGACAATGTGCAGTCATTTCCTGCTGATCAATATTCCAAAGAGCTTTTTGTGCGTCAGGGGATCCCGCAGTCAATGGGTAACACTTGGCAAATGTTTATCTACGATGAGTCGTTTAGCTATCGGATGGTACGAGAAGGCAGAGAGTTTCGTGTCGACTTTGATCTTACACAACCTATCAAACCCCCTGCCGCGCCTTGGGGCTACAAAGATTAGCTTGTTATTTTGAGTGAAACTTGCAGGTAAAGTTCGCGCTAATGTATATAGCTGTCTATTTTTAATAGGTTACTAAAACGCCGATATTAATCGGTACTTGAAAAAGGAACCATTATGGCGATAACAGCGCGACAAAAAAAACTGGTACAACAAAGTTTTGCTAAAGTTGAGCCAATTGCAGAGCAAGCGGCTGAAATTTTTTACACCACGTTATTTGAATATGACCCCTCATTAAAACCATTATTTAAAAATAGTATTAAGAGCCAAGGACAAAAGTTAATGGCTACATTAAAACTGGCGGTTGCGGGGTTAGACGATTTAGATAAATTAGTGCCAGTTTTGCAAAATCTCGCCGAGCGTCATGTGGGATATGGCGTAAAGGCAAAAGATTTTACCCCTGTGGGGAATGCGCTACTACATACGTTAAAAGTGGGTTTGGGCGAGCAGTGGAACGCTGAATTGCGCCAAGCTTGGGTCGACACGATTCATATTGTAGCTGATGTAATGAAAGCACATGCATTTTCAAAGTAAGTGCGTTAGATAAAGTTTTGCGTGATTACTTGTTCACGCACTTAACCTCGACATGTAAATCACTTTGATAAGGTCTGGGTGTTGAAGGCAGCCTATCAAAATGCTGTATGCCTTTGAGTATGGTCAGCTGTGGATTTCTTCCTTGGCATAACTTTGCGCTATGGCGCAGTAAAAACACACTTTGTTGCAAAAAATGCTCGTAGCTATCAGATTTTACCTGTAATAAGTAGTGCCCGTTATTATACTTAGTTTGTTCGTAATGCACTTTGTGATCAAAGTCGTAGAGTTTCTCGGGCGTGATATCTTTGGCTAAGGCACTGGTGCCAGCCGTGAGTGTGATAATCATTAAAAACTGCTTTAGAGTCATAGTGAAGGCCGCCAGCTTATCTTGATATACTCTGTGCATATAAACTCCATAACAGCAAAAATTACTTGTTGCTGTTAAGTGTAACATAGTGGAGACGTTTACTTGTTAAATCATCTTAAAAAGCTATTACAAAATAACACCCCTAGAGCTGTTGGACATGAGGGGTTAGATTTCAATACAGCGCTTGCAGCTTTGCTCGTTGAGGTGATGCGTGCTGATGGAAAGCTCTTAGAGAGTGAGTTTGATAAAATCGCTCAAATTCTTACACAGCGCTGTCAGCTAACGACTGAACAAACGTCTGCACTTATTAACAAAGCGCAAAAGCAAGTTGAACAGGCTATTGACCTTTTTGCATTTGTAAAACAAATTAATCGACACACCAGCGATATTGAACGCATTGAGATTATTGAGTTACTTTGGCACGTTGCGTTTGCGGATGGTCACTTAGATAGCCATGAAGATCATATAATTCGCAAAATATCTGGGTTGCTCTATGTTGCTCACCCCGATTTTATAAGCGCGAAGCTTGCTGCACAAGAGCGAGCTTCTGGTTGAGGCTTGCTTGTTTAAAGTTACAGCCCGCTTGTGAGGGCTGTTTAGTCACTAAACTCTATGCTCTTTCTTGCCAAAAGCCACACGCGCTAGATAACGCGTGAAAAACGAGAGGTTTTTAGCTGTTGTTGTAAATACTCATCAAAGCACATACATATGATGCGGATAAATAAGTTACCTCGGCTCGTTACTGCTATTTTATGGTCGCTTATTTCAACCAAGCCATCTTGTACTAGGGGGCTGAGTGCTTCAAGCGCCTGTACAAAATGGGTCTTGAACTCGATTTGATAGCGTCTTTCAAAAGCCGTCATGTCCAACTCAAAGTGACAGATCAGCTGTTTAATTATGTCTGCACGTAACTGATCTTCATCAGTTAGTTGCATGCCTTTGCTAATCGCAAAGCCAGTTTGGTTTATTGCATCATAATAGCTTCGTAAGTCTTTTTCGTTTTGCAAAATCGCGTTACCGATTTGTGAGATAGATGAGACGCCCAGGCCCAGTAAATCGCAGTCGCCGTGTGTTGTATACCCTTGGAAATTACGATGCAACTGACCATGTTGTTGCGCTATGGCTAATTCTTCTTGTTTTTTGGCAAAGTGGTCCATACCAATAAACTGATACCCAGCTTGGCTCATTTGCTGCAACGTATTTTTAAACATAGTCAGCTTTTGCTGTGGGCTGGGCATGTCAGCTTCTTTGAGTTTACGCTGCGCTGCAAACTTGTCCGGCAGGTGAGCGTAGTTGAAGACCGACACTCTATCTGGGCTTAGCGCAATAAGTTGGTCAATGCTTTGGGCAAAGCTGTCTGGTGTTTGGTGTGGCAGGCCATAAATCATGTCGGCATTGATTGATTTAAACCCCAAATCCCGTGCATGTTGAAGTAGAGCAATGACATCACTCATATGCTGTGGGCGGTTCACCGCTTCTTGTACTTGGTCATTGAAATCTTGAATCCCAAACGACACTCGATTGAAACCTAATACTTTTAGGTGTGCCAGCATATTACTCGCTAAGGACCTTGGGTCTACTTCAATACTGCGTTGGGCTTGATGATTAAATTTAAAGTATCGCTCTAGCATTGTGATCAGGCGTGTCATTTGCTCGGTGGTTAGAAATGTAGGGGTTCCACCTCCTAAATGAAGTTGTTCAACTGTGTAGTGTTTGAATAAGGGAGCTTGAGCTTGTATCTCACGTTCTAAGTTATCTAAATAAGTATCTGCTTTATGTTGATGACGAGTAACTATTTTATTGCAGCCACAGTAATAGCAAAGCTGATGACAAAATGGAATATGCACATAGAGTGATAGTACATGACTATTTGATGCGCTAATTGCTGAGCGCAAAGTATTATCATCATACCCTGGCGCTAACGATAATGCGGTCGGGTAAGACGTATATCTTGGGCCAGAGACATTGTATTTTTTAATTAGGGACTCATCCCATGTAGGTAAATTAATCACGATACGCACTCGCACTGTTTGCTTATAATATGGATAGCATGAGTGTACCGAGTATCACTAAGTCAGGTATTGATCTGGGGCAAAAAGAAGTGAGCCGCATAGTTGCGGCTCATACATTGTTAGAGTTTAAATTGATTCACCGTGCCGTTTAAGGCTTTGGCCAAATCGTTTAAGTCGCGCGCTTCACTGGCTAGCGTTTGAGCATGGTGGGCTGTGCTATTGACCAAGTCATTGATGGTGTTAAGGCTATTGTTAATATCTTCAGCAACCACCGTTTGCTCTTCGGTAGATGTGGCAATTTGATGGCTCTGGTCTTGCACAGTTACTACTGATTCTGCAATTTCTTTTAGAGAGTCTAATACGCCCTGAGTTTGCTCGACGGTGCTTTGTGCTTGATCTTGTCCTTGTTGCATCATGGTTGATGCCTGCTGCGCAATTTGCTGCAGGCGAGAGATCATATTGCGAATATCATCGGTTGATTCTTGTGTTCTACTTGCCAAAGAGCGAACTTCATCTGCAACCACTGCAAAACCCCTGCCTTGTTCACCAGCACGCGCAGCTTCAATTGCGGCATTTAATGCCAGAAGGTTGGTCTGCTCGGCAATACCGTTGATCACGTCGATCACGGCACCAATGTTACTGGTTTCTTGCTCAAGACCAGACACCACTTTAGCTGCCTCTCCAATGTGTGCTGAAAGCTCAACCATAACTTGCTGCGCTTGATTCGAACGAGCTGCACCATCTTGTGTCATTCGCTGAACGGTTTCAGCTGCTTGGTTTGTTTCTTGCGCGTTACGAGATATCTCGGTCACCGTTGCGGCCATTTCGGTTACGGCGGCACTCACGCTGTCTACTTGCTCTTTTTCTTGCTGAATTTCATGGTTAGTGTTGGCTGACACTTCACTTAATTGCGCCGACGCATTACCTAATTGTGAAGCCTGCGCCGCAGTATCGAGCATCATTGCACGTAGCTTATCAATGAAAGTGTTCATATGATGCGCTAACTGACCCACTTCGTCTTGGCTTTTGATGTCTATGCGCTGAGTTAAGTCGCCATCACCCGATGCTATATCGCGCATGATATAGGTTAGCTTAGTGATGGGTTTTGCAATCATATGTGTTGCCCACCAAATCATGGCAACAACGATAGCAAGAATTACGATAACGGAGGTGATAGTGGTCATCACGGCTTGCTCGACAGGCTCTTCAATTAGGCTTACTGGGATCAAAATACCCACATGCCAATCTAGAATCGGTGTATCTAGCTTAACGCTATTGAAAACAACGTAGTAGTCTCTACCCTTAAGGGTGACTTTGGCAGTGCCTGATTGATTACTCTTGATTTTTTTATTGAGCGCGCTAAACCCTTGGGTATTTGCAAAGCGGCTTTCTAATGCCTCTAAACCTTCTTTACCATTTGGACCTTCATCAGTGATTGAAAGGTCATGGCCAGTCTGCTTGGATAGGTGAACAACCTTTAAATCACTATCGAGTAAAAAACCATAGCCTTGTCCGTTAAAGCGGATATCTTCAACCATTGCACTAATGCGGTTAATTTGTAAGTCAACGCCACCAATACCGACTAATTCCCCACGGCTATTGCGAACGGGTTGTTGAACGACGGCAGACACGGCACCGGTATTAATATCAACGGTAGGCGTTCCGACATACAAACCGTTTTTACTCAGGGCGTTTTGCCACCAACTACGCTTATAGGCATAGTAAGGATTACCATCGGCAAATTTTGAAGTACGTTCGTTTTCTTTAAAGTACTCACCGGTTTTAGCGGAGCCAAAAAATGCGGATAATACATTCTCGTCATTGCTGCTAATGCGGATGAAATCTTTGTTGATATTGTCATAACCGTCTAAGGCAGATAGGTTGCTTTCTCTAGTATCGTAACGCTCAAAGAATTCAATCATATGCGGGCTGGTAATAAAGGATTTTACCAATTTGCCATACTGAGCAAAAAACGATTCCATAGAGAGCTTTTCGCTCAGGATGTAGCTTTGAGCTTCTCTTTCGACACCTTGCCTTGAAAGTGTGGCAATGTGATTGACAAAGTAGCTAGACGCAATGATCAGTAGCACAGAGATTGTGCCACCAATAAGTAGGAGGATCTTCTTTCTAAGCGATAAATTTTCAAGCATGATCTATTCTTTTTCTTGGTAATGCGTAAACCCTAATAAAACCATATCTATAACAGCTTTGCTACCGTTTGCGCCAAGCGATGTTAAACAAGTATGGTAGAAAATGGGGTATTTTTCACGCTAGCCGCCCATAAGTCGTAGATAAAAGTGTAGTTACCAGCCAAAGGTATGGATCAGCAGCGAAATATAAGCACAAAAAAACGCCCAACGAGGGGCGCTTTTGATAAAGGAATTTGTGCTTAGTGGCTGTATTTAGCCGCGCGGACCAGCTTGCTTGATAGCGTCTGATACGTCATATTTAGCAAAGTTCTCTTGGAAGTCTGCGGCAAGTTTAGCTGCATATTCTGCGTACTTTGCTTTGTCTTCCCATGTATTAATAGGGTTCAGTAGCTCACTATTAACACCTGGTACAGCAACAGGAACATTGAGGTTTAATGACTCAATATGTGTTGTTTCAACATCGGCAAGCTTACCCGATACGATGGCATCAATAACTGCACGTGTAGTCGGAATATCAAAACGCTTACCAATACCGTAAGGGCCGCCAGTCCAACCTGTGTTAACTAGGTACACTTTTGCGCCAAACTCACGTACGCGCTTCATAAGTAGTTCAGCATAAACACCTGCAGGACGTGGGAAGAAAGGCGCGCCAAAACAGGTTGAGAATGTTGATTCAATGTCAGACGTTGAACCGATTTCAGTTGAGCCTACTTTCGCTGTGTAACCACTTAAGAAGTGATAAGCGGCTGCTTCTTCTGATAACACAGATACCGGTGGTAATACGCCACTTACATCACATGTTAAAAATACAACGGCTTTAGGCTCGCCAGCGCGGTTTTCAACTTTACGTTTTTCAACGTGCTCAAGCGGGTAAGCTGCACGGGTGTTTTGCGTTAAGCTAGTGTCTTTAAAATCAGGTACGCGGTTTTCATCTAAAACCACGTTCTCTAAAATGGTACCGAACTTGATAGCGTTCCAGATCACCGGCTCATTTTTTTGAGATAAGTCGATACATTTTGCGTAACAGCCACCTTCAATGTTAAATACACTGCCAGGTGCCCAGCCATGCTCGTCATCACCAATTAGGAAACGAGTTGGATCTGCTGAAAGCGTTGTTTTACCTGTACCAGATAAACCGAAGAATAAAGCAGTATCGCCTGCTTCACCAACGTTTGCACTACAGTGCATAGGAAGTACACCTTTAGCTGGCAGCAGGAAGTTCTGTACAGAGAACATAGACTTTTTCATTTCGCCCGCATAGTGCATACCAGCAAGCAATACTTTTCTTTCAGCGAAGTTAATGATCACCGTGCCATCGCTGTTTGTGCCATCGCGCTCTGGGTCGCAAACAAATGAAGGTACATTCATTACTTGCCACTGAGGTAAATCTGAGGCGTTGTAACGAACTGGTTCGATAAACATGTTTTTTGCAAAGATATGGTGCCATGCAGTTTCAGTGGTTACCACTACCGGTAGGTAATGTTCAGGATCTGCGCCCACTTCAAGGTGAGAGACGAAGTGGTCTTTACTTTGTACGTGTGCTTCAACACGAGCCCATAATGCATCAAATTTTTCGGCATCGAATGGGCGGTTTACATTGCCCCATTGGATGTCATTTTCAGTGCTTGGCTCTTTTACGATAAAACGGTCACTTGGTGAACGGCCTGTACGACGGCCAGTTTTAGCAACGAAAGCTCCATTTGCGGCTAAAGTGCCTTCGCCACGGCTGATGGCGTGTTCGACAAGTTCGGCTGCAGTTAAATCGACAAAACGAGTAGCGCTTGAAGTCATGTTATTACCTAAATGTGAGATTGAACGGGATAGCTCTGAAGTTCTGACTAACTTTAAGCTGAATTTATATTACCAGATGGTTTTGAGATATTCGAGCTTTTGCAGGCCCTAAAAAGGCATAAAAGTGTCAAAAAACTTAAATAATTTCAATGATACCGGTGTCATAAAAGTTGCTGATTTTTTGATACCGGTGTCATTTTTTAAGAACAAAAAAGCCGTCATTTTGACGGCTTGATAATGGAAACGCATAATAAGGCTAATTTAGTTAAAAATTGCTTTTACTTCGTCTTCATTAAAGGTGTAGTTTTTTAGGCAATAGTGACAGCTAATATTAATCTCGCCTTGTTGTTTGATATCTTCAAGTAACGCTTCTTGACCCACATTGACGAGCGCATTGATTGTTTTCTCTCGGCTGCACCCACAAACAAAGTTGATTTGTTGTGGTTCAAAAAGTTGCGGGTTGTCTTCATGATAAAGACGTGTCAGAACGGTTTGCGCGTCTAGATCAAGCAATTCTTCATCTTTAATGGTATTACTCAATGCTTCTAAGTGCCTAAAGTCTTCAATAGACTTTTCTTTGTCAACGGGCAAAACTTGTAAGAACAAGCCGGATGCTTTTACTCGTTCACCTGTGGTACGAGTTGCAAACCACAAACGCGTTTTTAGTTGCTCAGACTGAGTGAAGTAATCTTCTAAGCAGGCAGCAAGCGAGTCTGATGTTAAAGGCACGATACCTTGATAACGCTCTCCTTTTATAGGGGTAATTGTTATCACCATATAACCTTTACCCATTAACTCAGGAATTGAGTCGCCAGTGATCTCACCTTGTAATCTTGCTACACCGCGCATGTTCTGCTCGTGGTCGCCATTGATAACAGCATACTTTACTGGACCATCGCCTTGTAATTGCACAGCAATGTCACCTTCAAATTTGAGTGTCGCTGTCAGTAAGCTGGTCGCGACCAATAGCTCGCCAATTAAAGCTTGAACGGCTTGCGGGTAATCGTGCCCAGCAATGATCTCGTTAAAAGTTTGATCGATTTGTACCAGCTCTCCGCGCACATCGAGTTTTTCGAAAATATAGCGGTGTAGTAAATCAGATTGCATTTATTAAATCCTAGCTTGATTTTAATTTGAGTAATTCGCGTCTTTGCTTTTTATCCGGTTTGTTAACAGGATGTGGTGCAAAAAAGCTGTTGTTTTTGCGTGCTATTGCGTTTTGTTCACGTTTTTCAATACTTTGTTCCGATTCAAGGTATGCTTGTTGGGCAATGACAGCGGATTGACGTTTGTCGAGCAGCACCAAAATGGTTACTTCTTTTTCGTCAAACCCTTGAGCTAGCTTAACCTTGGCTCCGACTTCAACACATTTACTGGGTTTACAGCGTTGCCCGTTATAGTGTACTTTACCCCCTTGAATCATTTCCCGAGCGAGTGCTCGAGTCTTGTAAAACCGTGCAGCCCACAGCCATTTATCAAGTCTAACGGCCTCAATTTGCTTGGGTTTTTCGGGGGATTTTTTAGTCACAATTTATTAACCATGAAGAACGTGCAATAATGATGCAAATTTAGCATATTTTCACGGTCAAAAAAAGCATGTGAAACTCTTGCGATCCACTGTGTGGGAAGGGGAGCCATGGGGTGTGACAGTAAACGTAAACTGTCATATTAGTGCGCTTGTTGTATTTTCACCGAAAAGGTACACTTGGTCGCTCAACAGAATAAGAAAAGACGGATATGGAATTACAATTACAACAGTTACAAAAAGCATTGCTTTCTTTGCCTCATGCCAAACTGAGCCGTTTAGTGGTTTATTTGTCTGTTGTTTACATAGCTTATTTATTGTCACAGCTGTTTTGGTTGTTGTGGCCTCAGCCTGTCACTCAGCCGCTACCATCCATGTCATCTGTCTATGCATCTAGTAGCTCAGCGGTGAGTAGCCAAGCAATTATTCAACAACACTTGTTTGGTAATGCACAAAGTAAGCCGGTAGAGCAGCCACAAACCATTGTATCTGATGCGCCACAAACTGCATTAAATGTTCGCCTTACGGGTATAGTCGCAGTAAGCCTTAATGATAGAGCTGGGCTGGCAATTATTGAGTCGCAGGGTCGCCAAGTTACCTATGAGGTACAACAAGCGATTGAAGGAACGCGCGCTAAGCTTGCGCAGGTGTTACCTGATAGAGTTATTTTAGATGTGGGTGGTCGGTTTGAGACGCTTATGTTGGATGGCTTAGAGTATTCAAAGAACGTTGCAATGCCTGTGGCTGCAAAGGCGCCTGAAAAACGTCCCGCTTTGGTGCGAACCACTGTCCCTAGCGAGTTAATCGAGAATAAAGACGCGTTATTAAAAGACCCTGGTAAATTGCTCGATTACATTCGCATTACCCCTTATAGAAGTTCAGGCGAGCTGATGGGTTATCGCTTGAGCCCGGGTAAAGACCCAGCCTTGTTTAACAAAATGGGTTTAAAAAATAATGATTTAGCTGTTGCTATCAACGGTTATCAACTCACGGATATGAAACAGGCCATGGCAGCTATGAGTGAGCTAAAAAACAGCACAGAAGCGACTATTACGGTTGAGCGTGATGGTCAAGTCATGAGCGTGCAATTTAGCCTGTAACGATACTAAATTTGGAGTTTAAAAATAATGGGTAAAAAGCTACACCTCACAAAAATCAAAAAAGGGTTAGCTAGATATGCAGCTCTGATGTTAGCAGCTGGTTTGTCGCTTTCTGTGTCTGCTGTTGAGTATGCTGCCAACTTCAAAGGCACTGACATTAATGAATTCATTAATATTGTCGGTAAAAACCTGAATAAAACCATCATCATCGACCCTAATGTACGGGGCAATATTAATGTTCGTAGTTATGAGTTGATGGATGAATCTCTGTATTATCAATTCTTCTTAAATGTTCTAGAAGTGTATGGTTATTCAGTAACTGAAATGGACAGTGGTGTACTCAAGGTCGTACGTAGCTCCGATGGCAAAAAAGGCAATGTGCCTTTGGTTGAAGGAGAAGAAGCGGGTAATGGAGATGTCATGATCACCCGTGTGGTACGCGTTAAAAATGTAAGCGTACAGGAGCTTGGGCCACTTATTCGTCAATTTAGTGACCAAAAAGATGGGGGGCATGTAACCAACTTAAACTCAGCGAACGTGATGATGTTAACTGGTCATGCTGCGTCCGTTAATCGTTTGGTAGATATTATTAAGTCTGTAGATCAGGCTGGTGACAAGCGTGTAGATATCGTAAAGCTTAACCATGCAACGGCAGATGACGTGGTGTCGGTTGTTGAAAGCATTTACAAAGATAGTGGCAAAGGGGCCATTCCTGACTTTCTGATCCCGAAGGTGGTTGCTGATAGCCGCACAAATAGTGTGATTGTAAGTGGTGAGTCGCAAGCACGTAGCCGCGCCACCGATTTAATTAAGCGCTTAGATAATGAACTTGAAAATCAAGGCAATACCAAGGTGTTTTACCTAAACTACGCAAAAGCGGAAGATTTGGTAAAAGTGCTGCAAGGTGTGAGCAAAACTTTGCAAGAAGATGCGCAAGGGGGAGGTAATAAAACCCGCAGCAGCTCGAATAAAAACGAGACCAGTATAGAAGCCCACCCTGACTCTAACTCGCTGGTGATCACCGCTCAACCTGATACGATGCGTTCGCTATCTCAGGTTATCGAAAAGTTAGATATTCGCCGAGCACAGGTATTGGTTGAAGCCATTGTGGTTGAAGTATTCGAAAGTGACGGTATTAACTTTGGCTTGCAGTGGATCTCTGAGCAAGGCGGCATGTTGCAGTTTAATAACGGCAGTACGGTACCCATTGGTTCATTGGCAGTGGCTGCAGAGCAAGCGCGTGATAAAGAAATTAAAAAGAACATAATTGGTTCTGATACTGGTAATGCTACGCCTTATACAGAGACCGTAGAAGGTGATTTAGGCCCACTCGGTCAGTTGCTGGGCGGCGTGAATGGTTTGGCGATGGGTATCATTAAAAATGACTGGGGCGCGATAGTACAAGCCATTTCAACCGATACCAAATCAAACATTCTCGCGACGCCTTCGGTAACCACGATGGATAATGAAGAAGCGTCGATGATTGTGGGTCAAGAAGTACCCATTATTACCGGCTCAACATCGGGCGATAATAACTCGAATCCATTCCAAACCGTCGACCGCCAAGAAGTAGGTATTAAGTTAAAAGTAACGCCACAAATTAATGATGGCTCAGCGGTTCAACTGACCATAGAGCAAGAAGTGTCAAGTGTCAGTGGCGCAACAGCGGTAGATATTTCGGTAAACAAGCGTGCTATCAACACCACCGTGATCGCCGATGATGGTGGCATGGTGATCTTAGGCGGTTTGATTGACGAAGACGTACAAGAAAGTGTTTCGAAAGTACCGCTTTTGGGCGATATTCCGGTATTGGGTCATCTGTTCAAATCTACTGGCACCACAAAACGTAAACGTAACTTATTGGTATTTATTCGTCCGACCATTATCCGCGATAGTCGCAGTATGAATGAGCTAAGCCACTCTAAATATAACTTTATTCGTTCAGAGCAACAGATCCAACAAGATGATGGTATTGATTTAATGCCGTTTGAAGAGACTCCTGTATTGCCAGAGTGGAATGATGCGCTGGTGTTACCGCCAACATATGAAGAGTTTTTAAATAAACAAAACATTAAAGAGCGTAATAATGATGACTGAGAGTAAGGTTGAGGCGGTCACAGAAATGTCTGTGAATGAGTTGTCCGCAGATTTGCCTGCTGAAGTACTCGAACAGTCTGAACACGTTGCGCAATCACCACTTCGTTTACCATTTGGATATGCGCGTCGAGCAGGCATGTTATTGAGCCAGCAGCCAGATGGACTGGTTGTTTACTATCGCGGTGAGCTTGAAATTGAAACCTTGCTGGAAGTTCGCCGCATTGCGGGTGAGGCATTTAAGCTTGAGCATTTAGACGACGACAAATTTGAATTATTACTTGAAGCATCGTACCAACGTGATAGCTCTGAAACTCAGCAGATGATGGAAGACATTGGCAACGAAGTGGACTTGTTTTCATTGGCTGAAGAGTTACCACAAACAGAAGACTTACTTGCAGCAGATGATGATGCACCGATTATAAAGCTTATTAATGCAATGTTGAGCGAAGCCATCAAAGAAGGTGCTTCGGATATTCACATTGAGACATTTGAGCAAGATTTGGTGATCCGTTTTCGTGTCGATGGTGTGCTCAAAGAGGTACTTAAGCCAAACCGCAAGTTAGCCTCTTTATTGGTGTCACGTATTAAAGTTATGGCTAAACTGGACATCGCTGAAAAGCGTATCCCACAAGATGGCCGTATCAGTTTGCGTATCGCTGGGCGTGCGGTTGATGTGCGTGTTTCAACCATGCCATCAAGCTTTGGTGAACGTGTAGTACTGCGTTTATTAGATAAGAATAATGCTCGCTTAAACCTTGAAGACTTGGGTATGACCGAGCGCAACCGAGAGTTGTTTGCAGATATCATTAATAAGCCACATGGTATTATTTTGGTAACTGGACCAACGGGGTCGGGTAAAAGTACGACCTTGTATGCGGGTATGAGTCAAATAAATTCAAAAGACCGCAACATTTTGACTGTTGAAGACCCAATTGAATATGAAATTCCAGGTATTGGTCAAACTCAAGTAAACACCAAGGTAGATATGACCTTCGCTCGAGGCCTGCGTGCCATTCTTCGTCAAGACCCTGATGTGGTTATGGTGGGGGAAATACGAGATCTAGAGACCGGGCAAATAGCCGTTCAAGCGTCTTTAACGGGTCACTTGGTGATGTCAACGCTGCATACTAACACGGCAGCGGGTGCCATAACCCGTATGGAAGATATGGGCGTAGAGCCTTTCTTGCTGTCTTCATCACTATTGGGTGTGTTGTCACAACGCTTAGTAAGAACGCTGTGTCCAAACTGTAAAGAAGCCCATCAAGCAGATGAGCGAGAATGTGAGCTATTAGGGCAATCATTTACTAGTGCGCCGACAATATATAGAGCGATTGGCTGTGAAGAATGTAACTTTAATGGCTACAAAGGGCGGACTGGTATTCATGAGCTGTTGGTGGTTGATGAGACTATTCGTGAACTTATCCACAATGGTAAGGGTGAGCAAGCGGTAGAAAAGTATATTAGAAAGAACAGCCCAAGTATTCGCCAAGATGGCTTAGCTCGTGTGCTTAAAGGTCAAACTACCTTGGAAGAAGTGTTACGTGTAACGCGTGAGGAAGGGTAGTTATGGCAGCGTTTGAGTATCGCGCTTTAGATAAAAAGGGCAAGGAAAAGTCTGGCATTTTAGAGGCTGATACAGCAAAGCAGGTCAGGCAAATGCTGCGTGAAAAGGCCATGATGCCACTTGAGGTATCACCTGCGGCTGAAAGAGATAAGCAACACTCTGGTGGTGGCTTCAAACTATTTCAAGGTTATAAGCCATCAGTGGCCGATCTCGCCTTGATAACGCGTCAACTTGCAACGTTGATCCAATCATCATTACCCGTTGAAGCGGCGGTAATGGCGGTCGCTGAGCAATGCGAAAAGCCACGTTTAAAACGTATGTTGATGTCTGTGCGTTCCAAAGTGGTTGAAGGTTATACGTTAGCTGATGGTATGTCAGAGTTTCCGCATGTTTTTGATAATTTGTATCGCTCTATGGTCGCTGCGGGTGAAAAGTCGGGCCATTTAGATCAAGTGTTAAATCGTTTGGCTGATTACACTGAGCAGCGCCAGCATATGCGCAGTCAAATTACTCAGGCGATGGTTTACCCCACTATTTTGGTTATTTTTGCCATCGCGATTGTCTCTGTATTACTTGGGACAGTTGTACCAAAAATTTTGAAAACCTTCGAGAAATCTAACCAAGTACTGCCGTGGACTACTGAGTGGGTGATGGCGGCGAGTAATTTTGTTCAGGATTATTGGCTTGCGAGCCTAGTGGTGATAACCGGCAGCATCATAATGATGAAGCGTGCATTACAGCAACCTAAAGTGCGCTTTTGGTTTGATAGCAAGCTGTTAGTGATGCCGGGTATTGGCAAGGTCAGTCGCGGCATTAATACAGCGCGTTTTGCACGTACCTTGAGTATTTTATCCTCGAGTTCAGTTCCGCTTCTAGAAGGAATGAAAATTTCTGGCCAGGTACTCGAAAATGAAAAAATTAAAGCGGCGGTGGCAGAGGCGGCAACACGCGTGAGTGAAGGGGCGAGTTTGCGAGCAGCATTGCAGCAAACCAAGCTATTCCCGCCTATGATGCTGCATATGATCGCCAGCGGTGAAAAGTCGGGTGAGCTTGAGCAAATGCTAGAACGCGCCGCAAATAACCAAGATAGAGAGTTTGAAAGCATGGTGAGCGTGTCACTTAAGCTTTTGGAGCCTGCGATGATAGCCAGTATGGCCGTGATCGTGTTGTTCATTGTAATGGCTATCTTACAACCAATTATGGCTATGAACAAAGCGGTTGGTTTGTAGTCAAAAATAACGCATATGCATGTAATTCACATGCTGCATTAAGTATTAACTTTGAGGGAAAATATCGTGAAGAAACAATCAGGTTTTTCATTATTAGAAGTAATGGTGGTATTGGTGATCATCGGTATGATCATGTCTATCGTTGCACCAAACATTATGGGTTCACAAGAAGAAGCTGCGATTGATAAAGCACATCTGGATATTCAGCAGCTTGAAGACGCAATGAATATGTACAAGTTAAAGAACAAAGCGTTTCCAACAACAGAGCAAGGCTTAGAAGCGCTTGTGACACAAACGACAATAGATCCAGTACCAAAGCGTTTTCCTGATGGTGGATTTATCTCTAAATTACCAGAAGACCCTTGGGGCAACCCTTATCAACTAGTTAGCCCAGGTGAAATGGGTAAAATTGACATCTTCTCAATGGGCCCAGACGGCGAAGTTGGCACTGAAGATGATATTGGTAACTGGGACGAAGAGAAGTAGCGAATCATTTTATATGAGCAACATGTCACCTGAGCTGAGCACAGTAAAAACACAGCACGGATTTAGCTTAATTGAGATCCTTGTTGTGATTGTCATCATTGCATTTGCCACCAAAATGGTGACTTATAGCTTTGGCGGTGACATGGAAGAAGAGCTAGAAAAAAAGGCACTGCGTACGCACAGTGTCTTAAATATGGCCTCTGAGTTTGCTGTGCTAAATCAGGTTGAGCTAGGTTTACATTTAGATAAGAACACACTTGAGCTACTGGTTTTTGATGGTGATAAGTGGACGACTCTTGAGTCAGAAGAATTGTATAAACCCATCGAGTTTAGTGAGCACTACCGCGTTGAGTTGAAAATAGAAGACTTGGCCTGGGCGCAAGATAACTTGCTAGAGCAGGCAAATTGGCGAGAGCTGATGGGGACAAGTGATGATGAAAGTTTATTAGAACTGAAAAAGCTTAAAGTCCCTCAAGTGCTTATATTATCTTCTGGAGAAGTGAGCGCATTTCAGCTGACAATTGAATTGGCTGAGCAAAGCGAGCCTGTCTATTTCATTGAAGGTGAGTTTATGGCGCCCGTTAATTTGCGTATGGAGCCTGAGGCATGATGCGTACCAGTCGTGGTTTTACATTATTGGAAGTGATGGTTGCGATGAGCATTTGTGCGATGGCAGGCATTGCTGCCATGCAAGCCACAGGGGAGCATATAACCCATATTTCAACACTTGAAGATCAAACCTATGCTTCATGGGTGGCCGAAAACCGCCTTGTTGAGATGCGCGCTAGTGGCGACAAGTGGTCGGGTACCAATGGCCAAAAGGGCGAAGAAGAGCTCGCTGAAAGAACATGGTACTGGCAACAAAAAGTCACAGCAACGGCGGATCCAAGCTTTGTTAAAGTGACTGTCGAAGTGTTTAGTGATGAAGCTCTCAAACATTCAGTTTACGATTTAACGACGTTTATGCTAAAGGACAAGTCGTAATGCGTCAGCGTGGCTTTACTTTATTAGAGGTGATGGTTGCGCTGGGGATTCTAGCGTTTGTGGTGATGTCTACCCATCAAATTTTGGACTCTACACTCAAAGCCAAAGAAGCGTCAGAGTCGACCATTGCTGAACTTGAAGCCTTGCAGACAACCTTTCGGTTAATGGACCAAGATTTTAGCCAGATGACTAAGCGCGAAGTGCGTAACGAAGCCGGAGATGTTAATCCAACTTACGTGTTACATGGTCGCTATGAATTACAAAGCCAATTTGATGGTATTGCCTTTGTTCGTGATGGCTGGACAAATCCGATTAGTTTATTACCGCGTTCCGAGTTGCAAGCGGTTGGTTATCGAGTGGTTGATGATAATTTGGAGCGCATATACCGGATTTATGTGGACGAACTTGATGGTGCAGAGCCAAAAGCGCAAGTCGTAATTGAAGACATTGAAGAACTCAAATTTGAATTTATGGATGATAAGCAACAGTGGCAAGAGGACTGGAAAAAGAAAGCGTTGCCTGTCGCTGTTGCGGTAACGTTGCAAGTTAAAGGGGCTGCGCCTATTCGTCGTTTGTTTTTAACCCCTGGCGATGGCAAAGAGCAGCAAGCGCAAAGTGGCGACGGGCAATCTCGCAATGGCAATGCCAATAGTCGCAGTGGCGATACCCAAAATGGACGTTCAGATTTTAGGGGCCGTCAATGAGAAAAGCACAACGCGGTGCGGCGCTTATCATCGTATTATTTATCGTCGCATTAGCAGCAACGATCGCAGCCGAAATGGCGGCTAATTTAATGGTGCAAGTACAACGGGCGCAAAATATTCAAACTCATCAACAAGCTAAATGGTATAGCTATGGTGCTGAAGAGCTTGTTAAAAAGGTACTGTTAGAGAGTAAAAAAGACGAGCCAGAAAAAGTACACCTTGGTCAGCCTTGGGCATTGAGTGATGTGCCATACCCTGTCGATCATGGCACGTTAAGCGGTGAGGTAACCGACTTACAGGCGTGCTTAAATTTGAATGCCTTAAGAGCGCCAAAAAAGCAGGGAAGTAGTGTCAGTGATACGAATCCTGCGCATAAGGCTTTGTTATCTCTTTTAAATAATATTGAAGATTTACCCGTGGAAGAAAGCGAAGAGGCGTTAGCTGATAGTGTCTATGACTGGCTTGATGAAGACAGTATCACCTTTCGCTCTGGCGCAGAAGAAGATGAATATATGTCTAGAACGATGCCGTACTTAAGTGCGAATAATTTAATGGCGTCGGAGTCTGAGCTTAGGGTAATAAAAGGGTTTAACCCCTTGGTGATGGAGAAACTGTTACCGTATGTGTGTGTTATTCCAGGTAACACCGAACTCAAAGTGAATGTAAATACTATCAAATCAGAACAAGCTTTATTGTTAAGTGGTTTGTTAGATGGATTGAGTGCCTCAGGTGCGGAAGCGGTTATCGCTTCTCGGCCTGAAAAAGGGTTTGATAGCGTCGAGGACTTCTTCGTTGAAGCCAGAGATCAAGGCGCTAAAGTTGATAAGCAAAGCAATGAATTATTTACCGTAGATAGTAATTATTTTAAGTTACGCGCAAAAGCGCTATTTGATGATAGACGCTTTTCAATGACCTCAATTATTCAAATAAATCAAGGTCAAGCAACCATACTGGCGCGAAAATTTGGAGGCGTACAGTGACAGAGAAATTAGTGATCCGAGTGGGTCAGTCACACCAAAACCCGATTCATTGGCTGATATACTCATCCTCGGATGAACAGATCATTGCCAGTGGCGAATTAGATAATGCAGAGCAACTAGCACAACTTTCAGACAAGGCGGTGAGCCGAGATGTTAGTTTGTTATTGAGTGCTTCGCAAGTACAGTTAAAGCGTGTGCCGTTGCCGACAAAGTGGAATCGAAAGCTAGAGCAAGCTTTACCATTTATGCTCGAAGAACAAATCGCCTGTGACGTTGATGAACTATTTATTGCTATAGGGCAACCCACATTAGATGGTGAGCAGCACTGTATCGATGTTGCAATATGCAATAAGCAATGGCTGAAGGACTGGTTAAGCGTATTTAACGAGCTTGATATAGAGCTGACGCGCGTTGTGCCGGATGCGCTGTTATTACCAGAACAACAAGATAATGGGTTATCAATGATAGAGCTCGGACAGCAGTGGTTATGCCGTTTGGGACAGTGGCATATTAGTGCCATTGAAAAAAGCTGGGGTGCTGATTATTTATATGCACTACAACCAAGTAAAATTGTTCATTACAGCCCTGCTGAGGGAATACCTGACGTTGCCCCAAAAGAAGCAAAAGAGAGCGAATATGAATTGCCACTGGCATTATTTGCAAAGCACTTAAATAGTACTTCTTTTAACTTACGCCAAGGTGTGTTCGCTGCTAAGAAAAAGCAACCACAATGGTGGCGAGACTGGCGAAGTGGATTACTTGCAGCAAGCATTACCATAGGGTGTTTTGTCATCGTCAAAGGGGCCCAATTGGTGATGCTACAAACACAAGCTGATGAACTCAAAGCACAAGCCGTGGCTACTTACCAGCAGGCGTTCCCTGGAAAGGTTGTGCGACCTCATTTGTTGAAAAAGCAAATTGAGGGGGAGCTTGCAGGGCTCGGTAATACTGAACATGGTGGCTTTTTGGAGTTAACAAATCATTTAGTTGCCGTGTATGGAGAGGTTGAAGATTTTACGCCAGAGACATTGCGTTACGATCGCCGTAGAAATGAATTAAGAATTCGTGCACGCGCTAGTGGTTTCCAAGTATTTGGTCAAGTAAAAGCTGTCTTGGAACAGCGCGGATTAACGGTACAACAAGGGTCGCTTAATAATGACGGAGATGTTGTTATTGGTGAAATCCGATTGCGAGGTGATTCATGAAAGAACAAGCGATAAAGTACTGGCAATCACTTAAAGAGCAAGAGCAAAAGTTATTGATTGTAGCTGCCATTGTATTTGTTATTTTTTCGTTAGTTATGGGTGTATTTAAGCCACTGAATGCAGCGGTAGAAAAAGCCCAAAAGGATAAACAGCGTAACCAAGAGCTTGTAGCTTGGGTTAATAATAGCGTTACAAAACTTAAAAGCGGCGCGTCTACACGTCAAACCACCACTACCAGTAATTTGTCTGTACTTGTAAACCGCACACGTGGTCAATACCAAGTGAATATCAGCAAAATGCAGCCAAGTGATAATGCTTTAAGGTTAACGATTGACTCTGTTGAGTTTAATAAACTGGTCGCATGGCTCGATGAGTTAACGAACAAACATGGTGTGAAAATAGATAGTTTAGATTTAGCGCAAGATAGTATGCCAGGATACGTGCGTGTTAGTCGTTTGCTGTTAGAGAATTGATATGAAAAAAACAATTAGCTTAGTCGTCATTTTTGTCGTTGCTTTTGGCTTGTTTACGGCTTACAACATGCCAGCTTCAGTGGCCCTTCAACTGGTTGGTAAACAATTGCCGCCAAGTTTACAGATAGGTGCTGTGAGTGGCACTCTCTGGCAAGGGCAGGTTAGTGAAGTTAGGGTGAGCAATGTGCAACTTAACAATGTCCGCTGGAGCATTGAAGCCCCGGCATTATTGTTAGGTGATATGCATGGTCATGTCCGCTTTGGTAATGTCAGAGATAAATCAGATATCTCGGGTCGAGGAGAGTTTACTGTTGGTTTGATGAACCAAAGTGTTTCGCTATCTGACGCTTCTGTACGTTTTAGTGTCGAACAAGCCATGTCTCAAGTAACACTGCCATTACCCGTTAAAGCAAAAGGAAGGGTGTTACTGGATATTGATGACTATCAAAGCGGTGCGCCATACTGTGAAGGGCTAAAAGGAGAGATCCGAAGCCCTGGGATCACGGTTGAAGGGCTCACTGGTTGGTTTGATATCGGTCAACTTGGTGGTGAGTTAAGTTGTAAGTCTGGCGATATTGCAGTGTTAGTTGACCCTGATAACCGTTTGGGATTGCAAGCAGATGCCATCCTAGCTGATAATTTTCAGTTCCGTGTCGCTGGCAATATTAAGCCTGAAGCTTCGTTACCAAAAGAAGTGCATGATGCTGTTAAGTTTTTGGGCCGACCTGACAGCGATGGCCGCTATCCGGTGAATCTGTAAATAAGTTATGTTTGAATTTAATTTTACTCCTGAACATCGTCAGTTATTAGCTGATTATGTTGCGCACAGACAAGGCGCTATGCCTCTTAGCATGGTGCAAGGTTATTTATTTGCAGCTATCTGCGGCCCGGATGCGGTTGAAGTCGAGCCGTGGCTTGCTGATGTGTCGTGTAATGATCAGGCAATCGATGAGTCAGTTGTGTTTGCCTACATGGCATTACACCATCAAATCACGGAGCAAGTGTTTTCTGGCACGTATCAATTGCCATGGTTGAATGAGACTGACTATGGGGCTCGCCACCTTTGGAGTAAAGGATTTTTAACAGGCGTTGAAACTTATTTTGAGTCGTTTCAATCTTCTAGCAGGGTAACTGGCGAGCTCAAAGAAGCGTTACAGATGGCAACAGAGCAGCTGGCATTTTTCTCTTTAGAGCATAGCCAAATCGTGCAATTTTGTACGCATCAGCAATGTAATGAACGCGACTTTATCAACCAACAAACTCAGCTGGCACAAGAGTTTGCTCAGGGGTATGCTCAACTTATAGAGACTGTCGCTTTGCAAAGTGGTTTATATGACGATGAGCAAGGCTTTTAAGCGATTTCTAATTCAATTTGAGTACAGCCCCGCTCGCAACACACTTGCCCCTTTTGCGCTGCATCGACTGCTAAGTTGAGCTTCAATGGCTGCTGGCATGTTTCACATAAGATAGTCTGTCCTGCACTAAGCTTTTTAAGTAGCTGTTTTTGCTGGTTGAATGATGCTGCTCGTTGTTTATTGAATTGGCTAAAGTCCATTATAGGGTTCCCGTTCTTTGCATCGCGCGCTCTAAAATGTCGCAAATATTTTCTAATTTGTCAGTGAAAAAATACAAACTCATTTCTCGTTCCACACAGTATTGTTGGTAGAACTTTTTCATCACGAAATCATTTGCAAGCTCTTCATCGAGATGCGCAGCTTGTTTGTCGGTTAATGGGATCTGCTGTTCTATACTAGTACGAGCGCGTGTTGCCGCTGATGGTCGCTGCACTTTTGTCGACTCACTGAGTATTGCAATGCTGGTTTCAAGCAACTGCTGTCTTGGTTGTTTGATCATCTCAATATCCGTTGTGAATAACGCAACGATTAACAACGCAAAAATTAAAAATTTTTTCATAATAACGGTAACTTTGATCTCGATAAGGCTATGCCGCTTGAAGTGTAATAAAATAGCATGAGAAAAAGCAAGTTAAGATATTGCATGTGCATTCGTGCAAAAATAAAACAACAGCTTGTTTTATGGCGTAATATTGCTAGCTATTGTATCAATCAACCAGCAAGCTTGCGTATAATATCCGTATTCACGTTAAGGTTACTGTAGCAAGTAACAGTCGATCATGGCGGCCTAAGGAGCTTCGATGGACAAGCAGATAAAAGTCAAAAATATCCCTTCAGAGGTAAAAATCCAAAAACCGGATAATTTGCAGCCGGATAGGTTTAACCCAAGAAACCGTATTTATGTGCGTGCAGTGCAGGGGCTACATCAATTGCTGCGAAAGCGTATTGGGTTTGTGGGAATGTTAGCTTTTATGCTGTTACCTTGGCTAAGTTTTAATGGCCAGCAAGCGGTGCTGTTTGACTTGTTTGAGCAAAAATTCAATATATTTGGCTTGACCTTATTACCACAAGACTTGACGATTTTAGCTTTTATTTTAATGATCGCGGCCTTTGCATTGTTTTTAGTTACCACATTTTATGGCCGTGTATGGTGCGGTTATACTTGTCCGCAAACCGTCTGGACATTTATATTTATCTGGTTTGAAGAAAAATTTGAAGGAACTGCGAATCAGCGTAAAAAGCTCGATCAACGAAACATGGATTTTGACAAGTTTTGGCGCAAAACAGCCAAACACGGTAGTTGGATGATGTTTTCGTTATACACTGCTTTCACTTTTGTCGGTTATTTTACGCCAATACGTGAGTTGCTGCCGGATGTCTTAACTTTTTCAGCCAGTGGCTATGCCACAATTAGCATTCTGGTTTTTGCGATATGTACATACGGAAATGCTGGGTGGATGCGCGAGATCATGTGTTTACATATATGCCCTTATTCACGTTTTCAGTCTGCGATGTTTGATAAGGATACCTTTACAGTCAGCTACGATGCGGCGCGAGGAGAATCTAGAGGTCCTCGCTCTCGTAAGCAAGACCCTAAAGAGCTTGGTTTAGGTGATTGTATTGACTGCAACTTGTGTGTTCAGGTATGTCCTACCGGCATTGATATCCGCAACGGCTTGCAATATGAATGTATTAACTGTGGCGCTTGTATCGATGCTTGTGATGGCGTGATGGATAAAATGAACTATCCAAGAGGCCTTATCTCTTATACAACAGAACGTAATTTAGAAGCGTCGGCTGAAAAGACTAAACCAGTGCGTGGCAAATTAGTGGGCTATGTGTGTATCTTGCTTGTGTTATCGGGAGCACTTGTTGCTAATATCGTGATGCGTAAACCAATGGAGCTGGATATCATTCGTGATAGAAATCAGCTGTATCGGGTAAACTTTGAAGGATTAGTGGAAAATACTTATACCTTAAAAGTTATTAATAAAGCACAAGCGACTCGCTCTTATAACATTGATGTTGTGGGGTTGAATAATTTTAAGTTCTTAGGCAAGCAGCAAATTACGGTCGAAGCAGGACGCTCGTTAGATGTACCACTGTCAATAGTGATTGACCCATATGACTTGAAAAAACCAGTCACTGAGTTTGAGTTTGTAATTTATCCTGTGGATAAGCCTGATAGTCGCGTAGCGCAGCAGACAAACTTTTTTAAAGGAAAATAGTCCAGTACACTAGGGCGACTGATAAGAGCGGGGAAACCCGCTTTTTTTATAACTAGAGAGAATTATGAGCGAATTTAGCTTTGCAAACCTAACCCCTGATTTCATTTTAGATGCTATTGAGAGCGTGGGCGTATATCCCGAGTCAGGATTATTGGCGCTAAACAGCTATGAAAACAGGGTGTATCAGTTTAAAGCTGATGATAATCGCCGCTATGTCGCTAAATTCTATCGGCCACATCGTTGGAGTGACGAGCAAATTTTAGAAGAGCATCAGTTTGCATTTAGTCTGCAAGATGCTGAGGTGCCAGTGGTTGCGCCAATCGTGCGTGATGGTGACAGTCTGTTTCACTATCAAGGTTATCGCTTTGCGCTGTTTCCAAGCGTCGGTGGGCGCCAATTTGAGATGGACAACTTGGATAGTTTAGAAATACTAGGTCGTTACATTGGTCGTATGCACAGTGTTGCTGGTACGCAGCAATTTCAACACCGCCCTAGTATTAATTGCCAAGATTATCTATACAATGCAAGGGATGCTTTACTTAATAGCCAATTGCTTCCAATGCATTTGGAAACTTCTTTTGTTACCATTCTTGATCATTTAATTGACAAAACACAGCAACAATATCATCAAGTTGAGCAGATCCGTTTGCATGGAGACTGTCATGCTGGCAATATTCTCTGGGCTGGTGATAGTTTAATGTTGGTTGACTTAGATGACTGTCGACAAGGCCCGATGATCCAAGACTTATGGATGATGCTAAATGGTGACCAGCAAGAACAGATAATACAACTCGATACGTTATTGTCGGGTTATGAAGAGTTTAACGCGTTTGATCAGCGTCAGTTAAGTTTAATTGAACCGCTGCGTGCTATGCGTATGGTGCATTATATGGGGTGGATTGCCACTCGTTGGCAAGATCCTGCTTTTCCACGGAACTTTTCGTGGTTTGCAACTGACAAATACTGGGAACAACAGATTTTGGCACTAAAAGAGCAGTTTGCCACGTTACATGAACCTGCGCTGAGATTAATTCCATAAAAATTGAGAGATATCCATGTTTAAAACAATAAAACAATCCCTTTTGCTACTGTTTATACCCATGTTGGCATTTGCGGTAAATGCTGCAGACTTTGCTGATGGTAAGCATTATCAAACCATCGATAATAAAAAAAGTGACACCCCAAAAGTCACTGAGTTTTTCTCGTTCTACTGCCCTCATTGTTATCAATTTGAACCCGTTGCTTTAGCGCTTGAACAAAACTTGCCTAAAGGTGCCACATTTGAAAAAAGCCATGTGAACTTTTTGGGTGGGTTACCTGCACAAGTGCAGAGCAACCTTAGCTATGCGTATATCATCGCGCAGCAATTTGGCAAGGAAAAGCAAGTAGCAGCGCAAATATTTGAGAGTATTCATCAGAAGAAGGTGAATTTTTCAGATATTAAAGATGTGAAAAAACTATTGGAACTAAACGGTATCAGTGAAAAAGAGTTTGATCAAAGCATGAGTAGTATGTTGGTGATTGCGGCAGAGAAAAAGATGCAGGATCAGCAAGAACTATTTGGAAAGCTTGGCGCTCTGAGCGGAGTTCCTACATTTATTGTAAGCGACAAGTACAAGATCAATATGAAGGAGCTGAAAAGCCAAGCTGAATTAGAGTCATTAGTAAAATACTTGCTAGAGAAATAAGGATTGGAGAAAGATATGTTGAAGTTCATTAAAGCAGCTGCGGTGGCGATGATGTTGCCTATGTTAGCAAATGCAGCTCAGTTTGAAGAAGGTGTGCACTACGAGGTAGTAGCTGAGCGAGGCACCAAAAAGCCAGAAGTAACCGAGTACTTTTCATTTTACTGCCCGGCTTGTAATGCATTTGAACCGCTCATTGCTGAGTTTAAACCAAAATTAGACAAAGACGTAAAATTCAAAAAGAGTCATGTAAACTTTGTGGGTCCTCGCGATCCAGAAATACAAGAGTTAATGGCGAACGCATTAGCAACCGCTGCGGTATTACCACAAAAAGATGCTGTTGTTTCAGCGCTGTTTTCTCATATTCACGCAAAGCGTGGAAAAATAAATGAGCTTGCTGATATTAAAGATATTTTTGTTTCGCAGGGCGTTGATGCGACTAAATTTGATAAGTTGTATAAAAGTTTTGCCGTACGTACAAAAGCGTCTCGTATGACTCGTATGCAAGAGCAACTGCAAGAAAAAGGTGCACTGACTGGTGTTCCAATGTTTATCGTTAATGGTAAATACAAGCTACTATTACGTGAATCTAAAACCACAACACCTGAGCAGATCAGCGCTTTGATCAACTATTTAGCTGCTAAGTAATAGTGACTGAGTGTGTAACATTAAAAAGCCTCTTAACGAGGCTTTTTGCTATTTAAAATAAACGAACTAAACGACCGCTATTTTCTAGGCCGTAATATAGACCTGCAGCACCACTTAATAATCCTAAGACTAATCCTGCTAAGCCAATAACATGAGATTTGACACCAAACTTGGCATTTTTTGAAAACAGCGCTTGGTGCACATTGTACTGGCCTAAAGATAAAAATATCGCCAATAAAAGATAGGCAATTGCTGGCATAAACCAACCCTCGGTATATGTATATCCTATTGCCATCACCAACGTACAAATAATGATACCAAGGGAGTTAAGTTTACCCGATTGCTTAATGCTATTTTTTGTTTTGTTATCGCGACATAGTGATGCTACGCAATGAGTATTCATTATGTTGGCCAATAGTGCTGCGAGGCCGCCAATAAAAGCGCCCGAAAATATCAATGACACTTTCCCTACGCTACCAGAGAGTAGTTTTGAACCAGCTGCACTAGCTGCACTAGCTGCACTAGCTGTCGTTGATGTCGTAAGGCTCGTTAAGCTAATAATACTCACCGGTGCGGATGAAAGTAAAATTTGGCCATAGCGCGCTAACACTTGTTCCTTAAGTAGTTCACGAGCACGTTGAAGGCGTTTTCGTACATTGCTATCGGATAGCCCAAGCAATGTCGCAACTGCTTTGCTATCTTGTGCTTCACGATAAAACAGTATAACTATTTCTCTGCTTTCATCTGGCAAATTGCTAATGAGTGCGTGCACAATGTCACGTTGCTCAGACTTAAGCAGATTAATTTCCTGAATATGCTGCTGTGTACTGAGAGTCTCAAGGCACGCTTGTAGCCGCTCTTCATTAAAAACGATATGGCTTTTGTTATCACGTAAGAAGTTTATTGCGGTATGCCGAGTGATCTGCCTTATCCATGGTAAAAAGCTATGATTATTTTTGAGCTTTGCTAAGTCTTGCCAAGCCTTTAAAAAGACCTGCTGACTGACATCTTGAGTGGCATCTCTATCTTTGGTAATTGCCAATGCGATACTGTCGACTGTGCTAGTGGTAACTGCGACTAATTTGTTAAATGCGTTTATATCCCCTTGTCGGGCTTTTAGCACATTATTTTCAAGTTGTTGCTCGAAACTTGATATATTCATAACTGTTCCTCACTTAGGTTCGTTGCTAGTTTGCGTGACTCTCTGTGCTGTGTCTATACGTTTAGAGTCTGACCATTTGAGTGCTATGAAGTGGTGAAAGGTTGTTTGGTTCATCCGTTTTATTCCTTTTTAATTAAAGCGCCTTACAAAGGCACAGGTAAAACGGAGTTTGTGACAATATTTTTGAGTTTTTTTAAGAATATGCCCCAATCACAGAGGTTAGGGCAGGTACCAGATCTTATTTGCGCTGTAAAAATACACCGGACTCAACATGGTGGGTGTAAGGGAATTGATCAAAAATCGCAATGCGTGACACTGTGTGCGTCTCGCAAAGTAGTTCTAGATCACGTTCTAATGTGTCTGGATTACAAGAGATATAAATAATATTGTCGTAGTTGGCAACCAGTCTGCAAGTCAGTTCATCCATTCCTGCACGTGGCGGGTCAACCAAAATGGTTTGGCAGTGATAATCTTGCAGATTTATACCATTAAGCCTTGAAAAAGAACGCTCTCCCTTCATGGCTTGCGTAAATTCTTCACTAGACATACGAATGATATCTAGATTTTCAACTTTATTGGCCGCAATATTATATTGCGCTGAATGTACCGACGATTTTGATATTTCTGTTGCTAGAACTTTATTGAAACTGTCCGCAAGTGCGATAGAAAAATTACCATTACCGCAGTAAAGCTCCAACAAATCATTTTTCAGCGGCGCGCATATCGACTGAGCCCAAGCAAGCATTTTCTCATTTACTTTTGCGTTAGGCTGAGTGAAGCTGTTTTCGACTTGTTGATAAATGAGCGTTTGATCATTGACGTTTAGTTTCTCAGTGACAAAGTCATCGCCAAAAACAACTTTTTGTTTTCTTGCTCTACCAATAAAGTCAATCTTATAAGTTTTTTGTAGCTCTTGACGCAATTGCTGCATGGCACTTTGCCAATGCTCATCAAGTGGTTTGTGGTACAAAAGGCTAACTAAGATTTCGCCACTTAGTGTCGATAGGTAATCTATTTGAAAGAGTTTTCTGCGAAGCACTTCATTATGACGCAGTTTATCCATCATCACTTGCATCATTTCTTGGATCAGTGGTGCTGCAGGGTCAAATTGATCTACGCGTATTTTTTGTTTGGTTTGTTGATCAAACATAATGTGAAAAAGATCATCACCTTCATGCCAAACTCTAAACTCTGCGCGCTGTCTATACTGCGTTTTAGGTGAGTCATACACTTCCAGTTCTGGTGCATTAAACTTTGCGAATTGCTCGCTGATGCGTTGTTGTTTTTCTGCGAGCTGTTGCTCGTAGACAGAAGTATCGATCAGAATGACAGCCATAATTACAAGTACCTTACAAAACCAGAGGCGCTATTGTAGGGAGCATTGCGAATTTGTCCAGTTTATCGCATAAAAATTGTTTCTTTTTTATACTAAACACTACAGCTTAGTTGATTTTGGTCGATAACAAGGAACGTATGGTTGTGCTTTACGCAGAGTGACCGTGATATTTGGAGCCATGTTATGAAGATAGGACAATTACATCAATTGCTTAACCCAGCAATGACAAACAAAGCAAACAAACCTCATACGTTTGTGCCTAGTATTAAATTGAATTCAGATAGCTACTTTGGAGACAAAAATAAACTGGCTGCAATGGTATTAGATGACAAACTCGCCCAAGCATTGGGTATAGAGAAAAAGGCAGAAAAAGAAAAACCACTATTTGATTTTGATGCGATAACCAAAAATGTCTTAGATTTTGTTACTGCAGCGGTTAAACGCGCAAAAGCGGATGGCAAAGACGACGATGTTTTAAAAGATATGCTTGGAGCTGCACGCAAGGGCGTACAAATGGGTATAGATGAAGCAACGGAAGAGCTCAAAGGTGTTAATGCGTTTAATGAAGAAATAGAGCAAGGGATTGAGAAGGCAAAAGAAGGGATTTTTAATGGCTTAGATGATTTTGAGGAATCTCTGTTTAGTCCGAAATCACAATCAATGCAAATATCACAAGCACAGTACGCAAGTTTATCTAATCAGGCCGAGTATAGTTTTACCACCGCAGAAGGGGACGAAGTTAAGATAAGCTTTAGTGATGTTCGCTCGGAGTCACAGGCAGCGGCTTACAGCCAAAAAGGGAACGATTATGGACTTGCTGTTGGGCAACAAAGTAACCATGAAGTGAGCTTTTCAATATCCGTCAATGGCGAGTTAAACCTGCAAGAGCAACAGGCTATTAATGAAATGATGAAAGATGTCCGTAATGTCAGTGATTCATTTTTCTCTGGTGCGTATGATGATGCACTCGATAAAGCAAAATCACTCAATATTGACAGTGATCAGATCACTAACTTTACGATGGACTTACGTCAATCAAAAACCACTGCGGCGATTAGCCAATACCAGCAATCAAACCCATTGAAAGATATTGAAAAAGAGCTTCAACCGCTTGATAAGCAATTAGAGAATGTGCACGATCAAGGCAAGAAATTAGGAATCGAACAGCAACTGCCAGATATTCTAGCTTGGCTTAATGAAGGACAAGCACGCTTGAATGAATTTCTAGATTATGCAAAAGGCTTCTTTGAGCAGTTAAATGCGCGTGAGCAACAGAAGAAGTAATTTATTTTTAAGATGTGTCATGGCAAACTGCTACGGATTGTATAGATTGGAGTTGTTGTAGTTTGCCACACATTTTGGTTTTTGATTCGGGCGTTGGTGGTACAAGTGTCTTAGAGCATATTAAATTATTAGTGCCGACGGCTGAATATAGTTATGTGATGGATAATGCACTGCTTCCTTATGGCTTGCAATCAGAGCAAACAATCCAAGCGCGTTTGGCTTGTCTAGTCAAACGTGCTAACCAGCTAAGTGTTCCTGTTGATTTGATTGTTATTGCATGTAATACGGCTTCGACACATGCTTTGGCAACAACGCGAGAATTGACAGACATTCCAATCGTAGGGGTCGTACCAGCAATAAAGCCTGCGGTTTTGAGCAGTCAAAAAAAACATATCGCGTTGTTGGCTACACCTGCAACCTCCAGTAACGCGTATACACAATCTTTAATTAGAGAATATGCAAAAGATTGCCAAGTAGACTTACATCAATCCACAAAACTGGTTTCACTGGCCGAACAGCTCTATTGGCAAGGCTCGTTTGATGTAGGTCAGTTACACGATGAGTTAGCGTTGATCGATATTAGTGAAAAAGTAGACCGCATTGTACTTGGTTGCACGCACTTCCCGATACTTAAAGCACAGCTGAGCCAATATTATGGTCATAGTGTAGAGTTAATAGATTCTGGTGCTGCAATCGCTAAGCGCGTCAAATTTTTGCTTAGTAATAAACTAGAAGTGTTAGAAGGGACCAATAAAAAGCCGTTACAATTCTATGCAACGGCTCCTGATAACCTGGTTTTTAACAGTCAGATTGAACTACAAGCAATGTCTCTTAACTGTTAGCTTCTTCTTCATTATCGAATTGCTTTTGCTT